>JBDKTH010000189.1:0-8049 GCA_039680305.1 Thermoguttaceae bacterium
GTCCCGGCCCCCACGTGTCCTGGTAGAACCATTCGCCCGTGTTCTGACCGCACGGATGGTATCCGGCGATTTGCGGGCCGAACTTCTCTTCGAGATGCGTGATCAGGGCCGTCAATCGCTCCGCCGCGTCGTGACGGTATTTGGCCGACCCGACCACCGCGCCCGCATGGACGTGGACGCCCTTGTCCCAGACCATGACCTCGTCAGGATTCGCCTCCCGCCACCAGGCCGGCGGAGTCATGGAAACGCGAGGCAGCATCAAGGCCTTGGGGTGGGCGTCGAGCACCGTCTGGCACTGGGCGTCGGCGACCGACCAGTCGGCCTCCTGCCCCGGTTTGGGCCAGGGAAGCTGGACCGGGAAACTGATGAACTGGGCCCCCGCTTCGACCGCCATCTTGATCTGCGAACCAAAACAACTGGGCATCCCGCCGAGTTGCAGGAACGACTCGCCCGGCCGGTAGAAGGCCATCAGCATCGCTCGCTCGGGCTCGGCGTGAACCCAGAAGGTCACCCGGTAACGCTGCCCTTTGCGCAAGGTGAGGTTCACCTTGTGGTAGATGTGGAAGTCGGGCCACGGCCCGCTGGACGGCGCTTTGAGCTTGACGTGCAGCCCGGCCGAGCCGTCGCGCCCGCAGCCGGGCTCGACCTGGATCGTGCCGACCGTGTTCTGCGGGCCTGTCGGCCAGAAGGTCCAATCGCGAGTGAACGATGTCTGGCCTTGTTCGAAATCGCATTGCGGGATCACCTCGCGTCCGGTGGCGATTTCCACGACGCGGAGGTCGTCCAGATAGACGTCGCCCGGCGTCTGCCCGAACCGCAGGTGCATCGTGCCCTTGCCCGGCTCGTCGTAGTTCGAGGTGAACTCGAACTCCGCCCGTTGCGTCTTGCCGACCACCATCCGCTGAACGCCCGGGGCGCCCCAGAACATCCGTGCCCGCACCGGCTTGCCGTCGACCAGGATCTGCGGGACTCCGGACGAGGTGTCCAAGCGGACCGTCTCAACGGCCAACGTCGTGGCGGCCCAGGACATGGCCAATGCCAGACCACAGGATAACGCGAAGCTCTTCATCGTTGGTGTTCCTTCTCTGAATCAAGGCCTGAAACTGGCCAGACCATGGTCGTTACTCGCCCAAGGGGCACAGGCTGTCATTATTCTAGAACGCGACGAATGACGATCGCGAGGGGCAAAATGCGTCATTCTTTCCGCAGAATCCGACACGCTCGAGGCCGTCACTTGGCGTCGGTAAACTGATACTTTTCCGTACGGATCGTGGTCACCGGCTTGCCGTCCACCAGCGTCAGCGACTGTTCGATCTTCGGCCCCTTGACCGCAAAACCGTTCTGCGGCAAGACGTACTTCTTGCCGGCCACTTCCGCGGTGTACGGCTGCTGGCCAAAGTTGACGACCACCTCGGTGCCGTCGGAGAACCGCGTGCGCTGCACGGCCCGATCTGGGGTCACGAATTCGTGGCTGAGCATCTCCGTGCCGGCGATCGCCTCGTGCAGCTTGCACGTATTGCGGTAGGTGCGCAGGAACACGTCCCGTGCCGTGGTCCAGCCGCCTTCTTTGTTGGCCCAAAGCAGCGGGATCGAGCCGTAGAGGATATTGAAGGCGTCTTTCTTTGGGGTAATCTCGGGGGCGGCCTTCAGCAGGAAGTCGCTGGCGTCGCCCCAGTACCAGGTCGAGACGATGCAGTCGTGGAACACCAGTTCCCACAACGGGATGCGGTACTCGTGTCCAATGCCCCAGCGCTCGTAGTTTTCCCACTTCCCCAGCTTATGCCCCTGGGGACTGATGAACTCCTGATCTTTCGACTTGGGACGCAACAGGTGCCCGGCCGGCCAGGAATACGATCCGCCACTCATCATGCCCTCGATATAGTCCAGGTGCGGCACAGACCACCAGATGCCATGTTCGCCGCCCATGACCAAGCCCAGCGACCGGACATAGCTGAGCAAGTCGACCCCGCACTGCCGCTTGGCCTCGCGCGTCAGCGGGTGCTTGGGATCGTAACACTCATAAAGCCACTCGGCCGTGGTCACATCGATGAAGCGCCCCAAGAAGGGCTGCTTCTCCAAGAGTTTTGGAACCACCTGCTTGGCCGTGGCGACCCACATCGCCGGGCAGCGTTTCATGTACTGGGTCTTCTTGTCGAACGTCAGCCAGGCGACCAGGCGCTGGCCGTCGGCCTTCAGCACTACGTTTTCCGGGATCAGGTCGTGGTTGGAGTCGACGCTCTTGCCCGGCGGGATGGGCAGCACGTCGGTGTAATTGTCGTACTCGCTGGTCAGATAGCCCAATTCGTTGACGGCTTTCATGTCGGCCGGCGAGCAACGCCCGTGGATCAGCATCTTGTCGACGCCCGCCGCCTTGGCTTCCTTGGCAAAGGCCAGGCTCGCATTCCCCCAGACGTCCGGCGCCCCGAACAGCCGGCTGAGGTTCGGGTTCTTCTTCAGTTTCTCGGCAAACGGCACGACCAGGCCCAACTGCTTGGCGTACTCCCGATACCGCTTGGCCAAGGCCACGTAGCCGCCGCTGGATGAGAAATGGTAAAGATACTTCCTCGCGTAGGCGAAGGTTTTCTTGCTCGCTTGCCAAACGAGCCGCGGCCCACGCCACTCGCGTCCCTCGCCCGTCACCGTGCGCATCTCCAGCGACGCGTCGTCCGTCGTCTCCACGATGAGCGCGTAGCCAGTCCCCTTTTGGAGATCGCAGACGCCGACCCAAGGCATGTCAAGCCGCGACACTTCGAACGAGCCCCGCGGGAACGGCTTGAGGTCCAGCGGATACAGATGACCGTTGCTGTAGTCGGCCACCGCCAAGGCTCCGGCCGAGGTGTCCGATACCAGGGGTTCCAGGAAAGGGAGCCAGCGGATTTCGGTGTCGCGCTGCGGCATGTCGGCCGTGACGCTCAGGTCCGACGAATCGTCCGGCAGGGTCAGGGTCACTTGAAGGGGAAGCCACTTCCCATCGTTGGGGAAATCGGCTTCGAAGGCGATCCCCCGCGGGGAGCCGACGACTTCACGCACGCCACGGAACTTCGGCTCTGCCTTACCCGCCGCATTGGTCACCTGGCGCCACTGGCATCCGGCCGACTTGTCCAACACGGCCATCCGGCCGGCTTTGGCGTCGACCGTCACGCGGAGCCGCTGGTTTTCGATCGCCCAGTTGTCGCCCTCGTGCTTCACTTGCGTTTCCGCGGCAGCGATCCCCGGCAACGTCAGGAGAACCAGTGCCGCAGTGAGCATCAGGCAGCGAGGTCGTGGGTGAGAATCCATGGGAGGCTCCTTTACGTTCGGGGGGTGGGCTAGGTAGGCGTCCCTATTATAACCAGACGCCCGGGGGAGATTCGAGGGCCCCACGCCAACCGAAAAAGTATACTTTTTGCGAAGCCCGTCTATCGGGGCAACGCGAGTGGCCCGCCGTCCCAGCCCGCGCGTCCCGAGTAGTAGGGTGGCTCGGTTTGCGGCCTAGCCGAAAAAGGGGATGGCCACTACAATCAAAACGCTTTGTAGGTCGACGGGAGGCGAACAATCGCCGTCTTTCTTGGGGAACTTGGGGAAGGAGTCGTCATCGTGAGCGGAGTCCGAGTGCTTTCGGCGGAACAACTGGGCCGGAGTTTCGTCCCCCCCGAATTCTTGCCGCCCAACACGGATGAGTACCACCTGCGCAACTCGCAGGCCTCCAAGCCCGACGGGTTCTGGCGCCGGCTGCACGCCGACGAGATCGAAACGCTCGTCAAGAACGGCAATCGCTGCAACAACTGGGACAAGATCCTGGTCGCTGACCCGTTCACCCCCTCGCTGATCAAGAACAGCGAGTTTTTCGGGCTGGTGCGGATCGGCCGCCTGGAACGGGTCATCCTCGAGCACCACGACCTCAAGCTCCCGGCCGGGATCTCCGACAGCCTGATCATCTCCTGCGACATCGGCCATAACTGCGCGATCCACAACGTCCGCTACCTCGCCTACTACATCCTCGGCGACAACGTGATCCTGTTGAACGTCGACGAGATGAACACGACCGATCACGCCAAGTTCGGCAACGGCATCCTCAAGGACGGCGAGTCCGAGGACGTGCGCGTGACGATCGAGCTGATGAACGAAACGGGCGGGCGCGCGGTGATGCCCTTCGACGGGATGATTGCGGCCGACGCCTACCTCTGGGCCACCTATCGCGAAGACGGCGAGCTTTTGGAGCGGTTCAAGGAGATCACCCAGAAGCAGTTCGACTCCCGCCGCGGCTTCTACGGCACGATCGGCGACCAGTGCGTCATCAAGAACTCGCGGATCGTCAAGGACGTCAAAGTCGGCCCTCACTGCTACATCAAAGGCGCCAACAAGCTCAAGAATCTCACGATCAGCTCCAGCGAGGACGAGCCTTCGCAGATCGGCGAAGGCGTCGAACTGGTCAACGGGGTCATCGGGCTGGGGTGCAATGTGTTTTACGGCTGCAAGGCCGTCCGGTTCGTCCTGGGCAACAACTCCAAGCTGAAGTACGGCGCCCGGCTCATCCACTCCTTCCTCGGCGACAACTCGACCGTCTCCTGCTGCGAAATCCTCAACAACCTCGTCTTCCCCTGCCACGAGCAGCACCACAACAACTCCTTCCTCACCGCCTCGTTGGTGATGGGCCAAAGCAACATCGCCGCCGGCGTGACGATCGGCTCGAACCACAACAGCCGGTCTAACGACGGCGAAATCCGGGCCGGACGCGGCTTCTGGCCGGGACTGTGCACGACGCTCAAGCACAGTTGCCGGTTCGCCTCCTTCGCCCTGGTGGTCAAGGGCGACTACCCGGCGGAACTGAACATCCCGCTCCCCTTTGCCCTGGTCAACAACGACGTGGCCCACGATCAGCTCCAGGTGATGCCGGCCTTCTGGTGGATGTACAACATGTACGCCCTGGCCCGCAACACCTGGAAGTTCCAGACCCGCGACAAGCGCAAGACCAAAGTCCAGCACCTCGAGCTGCACAGCTTCGCCCCCGACACGGCCGAAGAGATGTTCCAGGCCATGGAACTATTGGAAACGTGGACCGCCAAGGCCTACCTGCGTGCCAAGGGCAAGCCGCTCGACGCCGACGGCGATTACCGCGCCCTGGGCAAGGAACTCCTGTCAAACGGCGAAGACCGCCTCGCCGGCCTGGAAGTTCTTGGCGAAGGCCTGGAGAACTCGGACCGCAAGACCGTGATCCTCAAGCCCCGGGAAGGCTATCAGGCCTACCGCCAGATGTTGTTCCATTACGCGGCCCGAAACCTGCTGGACTACATGCAGGCTGCGCCCAAGGCCAACCTGGCCACGATGTCCCGCGACCTGGCCGGCCCGCGCGTGCGCGACTGGGTCAATCTCGGCGGGCAACTCGTCCGGGCCGTGGACCTGGCCCATCTCATGGCCGACCTCAAGTCGGGCAAGCTCGACTCCTGGACCGAACTCCATCAGGCCTACGATCGCCTCTGGAAAGACTACCCCTTCGAACGACAGCGTCACGCCCTGGCCACCCTGCTGGACCTCCTCCAAGCCGAGGAACTCACGCCCGAGCTTTGGGACGATGTCCTCGCCCGGGCCGTGGCGATCCAGGAGCACGTCTGCCAGCAGGTCTTCGTCAGCCGCAAAAAGGACTACGATTCGCCCTTCCGCCGGATCACCTTCCGCAATGCGGCCGAGATGGAAGCCGTCGTCGGCACCGCGGAAACCAACTCGTTTGTCAAGCAAGTCCGCGAACAGACCGAGGCCTTCAAATCCCTCGTCGCCGCAATCAAAAGCCGCGGCTAGCGTCGCGTCTCTTGGTTCGTGGGTGGCATGCCGTCATGGAGCGCAGCGACCTACTTGGGGGCCGCCTTTTCGGGCTGCTTGTTCTGCCGATCGGCTCGCGGAGGCGGCAGGGTGAGTCGCCAGAGGTGGGCGACCGTCTTGGCAATGTCGGTGTTGTCGATGACGCCGGAAAAGAGCTGCGCGCCAGGGCCGAACGCGTACAGGTGGACCGGGGCGCCGGTATGGCTGGTGGTCGTGTAGTGAATGACCAGCGGATTCGACGCGGAACGACCCATGACCGCGTCCAGTCCGCCGGTCTCGTGATCGGCCGTGACGAGCACCAGCGTGTCGCCCTGCTTGCGAGCGAACTCGACGGCCTGCTTGACCGCCCAGTCGACCTGCAAGCTCCCGCGCACGGTCAGTTCCGGATTGTTGCCGTGGCCGCCCCCGTCGGTGATCGAGCACTCGGCCATCAAGAAAAAGCCCTTGTCGTTGGTGGCGAGGCGTGCGATCGCGGTTTCCGTGAGTTGGGCCAGACAGGTCTCGGAATCCAGCGTGCCTTTGGCCAGGAAGCCCAGCACGCGGCGGTTCGGCGGCACTTGGGCGAAGGCCGCGGGATCGGCGATCGCGACGTAGCCGGCCGCGGCCATGTCTTCAAGCACGTTGCGAGAGTCCTCCCGCTTTCCACTCGCCGTTTTCGGCACAAACCAGTCGCGGCCGTTGGCGTTGCCGATCAAGATCTCGAAACCACACGCCGACGCGTCGGCGGCGACCTCGGCATACGAGCCGCGACTGGCGACGTGCGCGTAGAAGCCCGCGGGCGTGGCCCCGGTGATCGAGTCCGACGTGATGAGGCCGACCGCCCGGCCCGCGCGGTGCGCCGCCTCGGCGAACGAAGTCAACCGTTTCTTGTCCGGATTGAGGCCCAGCACGCCGTTGTCCGTCTTGTGGCCGGTCGCGATCGCAGTCGCGGAAGCGGCCGAATCCGTGACGTCCGAGCTTGCTGAATAGGTGGTCGAGAGGCTGGCCACCGGGAGTTGTTCCATCACGAGCCGGCCTTGCGCCTTGTGCTGGTAAAGCGAAGTCAGCCTGATCGCCCCGGGGCCCATGCCGTCGCCAATGATCAGGATGATGTTCTTCGGCGCCGGGGCCTTCGTCATCTCCGGGAGCGGCTCGGCAAGCGTCGGCGCGGTGTACTGTTTTGTCAACGTGAGATCGGGGCGGATCGGCACGAGGCGCACCTCCGTGCCGAGCGTCGCGCCCACGATCATCCACGCGCTCTCCTTCGCCTCGAAGCGGAGCGCTTTGACCGGCTGCTTCTTGAGTGCGAAACGCGAGAGGAACAGCGAGACCTGCGTGTTGGCATTGTAGGCGGTCCACGCGCGGGCGGCGTTCGCGAAACTCGTGGGTTTGGCCCAGTCCCCCACATCGCGTCCGAACCGCACATGAAACTCGGACGACGTGCCGTCCGCATAATCGACCCGGAGCACCCCGGTCATCTTCTTCGCCTGGACCTCCGGACACCAGGCGGCGCCGTGCAGCAGATAGAGAAAGCCGCCTTGCTTGTCCTGCACGGCGACCTTCGTCGAGGAGGGCAGATAGGTCCGCTTTGGGCCGCCCAGCACAACACAACAGTGGCCCCCCGCGGCCGACTCCTCGGGAATGTCGAACGGCACCCCGGAGGCGAACAGCTTTCCGGGGGAGAGGACTCGCAGATCATGGCTCCCCAAGTCGAGCCAGCCCCCCTGGCGATCATCGGGCATCTGATCGGAGAAGCCGGAGTTCGCCCCGTCGGTCAGCGGAAGCGGCATGAACGAAGGCGCTGCGACTGCGGACAACGCCGAGCACGAGCAGACCAGGAAAGCGGCCACCAGCCGCACGACAAGACGGATCCGAGATGCGTTCACCCGTGTATCTCCCTTGCGAAGATCGTTCCCGAGGCATTCCCCTCGGCCATGCCCGCCGCCCCCTCGGCGGCCGAGAACTACCAGCTTGATTGGTCCAAGGGGGTCTGTCAATCAGTTCCTGCCACCTTGTCTCTCAGCGGCAGCCGATGGTCCGCTTAGGGCCCGTCCAAAAATAACTTGTACAATTGACCGACCAATGAAGTGACTGCCGTCGGGAAACATGGGACGCCTGGCAAAAGTGTGGCGGCAGTTACTTCATTCCCGAACCGAAGATGGGCGCGAGTGGAATTGCCGAGAAACCCACGAGTTATTCCCCTCCGATGAGAAAGAGAGAATTCGCCGTTGGCCATGGATCGTCCAGCAGCAAAGGCTCGGCGAATTCTCTCTT
>JBDKTH010000629.1:0-2477 GCA_039680305.1 Thermoguttaceae bacterium
GTTTGCAGTCAGCGGTCGGCCGCCTAACGGTCGACTCGCGATCCTGAGAGCCGATGGCCGAAAGCTAAGAGCTGATGGCCGAGAGCTGAACGCTGACCGCCAAAAGCTATTCCCAGGGCGTGCCGACAGTGAACAGGCCACGAGGGGCAACATTCGAGCGATGTGCGTTGGTCAGCGAGTTGCTCACCCGCGAGCAGCTCGACGAGGCCCGAGCGCTTTTGCGCGCTTTCGGCAACCCCGACCAGGCCGAAGCCGTGCCCGGCGATGAATTGTTGGCCCAGAAGCTCGTCGAGTTGGGCCGTCTCAACGTCTGGCAAGCCAAGCAACTCCTCGATGGCCGGACCAAGTTCACGCTGGGCCCCTATCGGATCATCGACTCCCTGGGCGTGGGCGGCATGGGGCAGGTCTTCAAGGGCGAACACGGAATGCTCGGTCGCATCGTCGCGATCAAGGTCCTGCCACTGGCCAAGTCCACGCCGGAGGCGGTGGCGAGTTTCATGCAGGAGATTCGCAACCAGGCCATGTTGGACCACGTGAATCTGGTCCGCGCCTTGGATGCCGGCTCGGACGGGAACGTGTACTACCTGGTGACCGAGTACGTGCCCGGAGCCGATCTCCGCAAGCTGGTCCGCCGCAGTGGGCCGTTGAATATGGCGTCGGCCGCGAGCATCGTCGCCCAAGTGGCTGCCGGGCTGCAGTATGCGCACGATCAGGGGCTGATCCATCGCGACGTCAAGCCGGGCAACGTGCTGGTCACGCCGGAAGGGCATGCCAAGCTTTCCGACCTCGGTCTGTCGGGCTCCCTACGCGGCGACGCGTCGGAGGACCCCCGCTTCGGCAAGATCGTGGGAACGGCCGATTATCTGTCGCCCGACCATATCGCCGCTCCATGGGAGCCCAAGCCAGCGTGGGACATCTATTCTCTCGGCTGCACCCTTTACTACGCGGTCACCGGCAAGGTTCCATTCCCGTTTGCTTCGACGACTGCCGAGAAGGCCAAAGCGCATTGTGAGTTGCAGCCCCTCGACCCCCGGCTTCTCAACCCAACGCTGGCTCCGGCCTTCGTCGACGTGATTGCCGACATGATGTGCAAGGATCCGACCCGGCGGGTTGCGACGGCCGCCGGAGTCGCCGCCCGCTTGACCGCCTGGTTCGACGAGGCGGGCGGACTCGGGCGATCCCAGCCAAGCCGGCACTGGTCGCAGGCCGGATCCGCTGCTCCCATACCCGGTGCAGCGGATGAGTCGGAGTTGCAGGACACCCAGCCCAGTCTGCCCTCGCTGACGCCCTCGTCGCCAGAGCGGCGACCGTCCCCTGGAAACGGTCAACCGGCCGGCGCCCTAACGCCGACGGCTAATCCGTTGCCTGTTGCCGAGCCCGTCCCGGAGCCGCCTCTGGTCGTCTGGCGGCCCTTGTTGGTGTTCGTGTTGCTCCCCCTCGGCCTGATCAGCCTCTTATTTCTGATCTGGTGGGGCGTGCGACTTCTCTTCTAGGGGCGCCTTCTGGAGGTGAGTAGGCTATCTAGGGGAACTTTGCACACACATCGGTTCAAAGGCGTGCTTTTTCCGGACCGAGTTGACAACCCCCAGGGATAGCATATATTATTACGTTTTTGCCTTTGGCAGCTTCTCTGCCATGGACAGGTAGCTCAGCTGGTAGAGCACGGGACTGAAAATCCCGGTGTCGCCGGTTCGACCCCGGCCCTGTCCACTTTTCGTAAATCCCGAGCCTAAAAGGATTTAGGCGTCTGCAAAAACGCAGTGCGGTGCTTGGAGCGAAAGCCGAATGACCACCCCATGGGGTGCTCATTCTCCTCGAGCACTAGGAGCACTGCTGATGGCACGTCTCACGTGTCTCTCTTCCCCCTCCCCCGATGATTTCCGACGCGGCGGCCGTCGGGCCCACGCCGGGCCCTTCATCCGCCCGGAGATCCGCTGCAAGGACGGGCGCAAGGCCGTCGTCTGGTACGACGGCCGACCCTGGCATCTGGGTGCCTGGAACGGCACCGACCCAATCCCGACCCCCGTCTACCGGGCGTGGCTCCGCGTCTGCGACCACCTCGAACAGCTCCACTACGCCCGCCAGAACGAACTGCCCGAGCCCGAGTCCGAGCACGACCTGACGATCCTGGAGGCCGTCGACCAGTGGTTCTTCTTCCTCCAGCACAACCGCCGGCCCCGAGGCGACCTCAAGCCGGACGGCACCCTGGCCGACCACTTTACCCACGCCATCTACCGGCTCCGGCCCCTGGTGGCCCTCTACGGCGACACGCCGGCCCTTGACTTCTCGGCCAAGCACCTCGAACAGTTCATGCGCCACCTGGCTGACGGGACCTGGTGGACCGAGGCCAACAACCCCTACCAGCATCGCAAGAAGCCCCCGAAGCCCTTCGCGCCAAGCTACATCAACAAGGTCCGCGGCGACGTGATCCGCCTCTATGAGTGGCTCGAAGTCGAGGGGTTCGTCCCCCGCGGCCA
>JBDKTH010000243.1:0-3452 GCA_039680305.1 Thermoguttaceae bacterium
CGTATCAAACTTGACCAGCCGGGGCGATTATGCCGAATCGAGGAAAGGGGCCGCTGTCAACGCTTTTGCCGCTGGCCGGAGCGGACCAGCAAGGGGCAAGATTTCTGGCTTACGCAGTTTCTCCCACTAAGGTATGATTCGCGCGCCGAGGGACGATTAAGTCTCCGTGCACCACCATGTCATTGCTCCGACCGGGTCAACATGATGACCGGCGCCGCCGAGTCTTGAATGAGGCGTGCAGCGCGGTCCCGATCAAGGCCCCGACCAAGACACGCTCTCGGGCAAGTCTCGTGGTGGGGGATGATCCTGCATTGCTAAATGGCAAACCTTACGGGGATGCTGCGTTCATGGATGAACAGCCTCGCTTGACTGACTTGATTCCAATACGCCTGAGTCGCCATCTGATGGTCTTCGTGGTGGGCCTGGCGCTCGTCGCCGGACTCGAAGCGCTCTACCACTGGTCGCAAGGGCTGGCCGCGACCACGACCGATGGCCGCATCGCCGCCTTTGACCTCGACTCCGAAGGAAGCCTGGGGGCTTGGTTCTCGTCGACGCTCCTGCTTCTGGCCTCGCTCGTGGCGATCCTCGTCTATCGGATCCGGCGGCACCGGACCGACGACTACCAGGGCTACTACCGTGTCTGGCTTTGGGCCTCCTTTTGCTGGCTCCTGATGAGCATGGACGAAGGCGCCAGCCTGCACGAAGGCTTCAAGGAAATGATGGCGCACCTGACCGGCACCCGGCTGCTCGGCGACGGCTCCGTCTGGTGGACGATTCCCTATTTCTTCTTGCTCGGATCGGTGGGCACCCGGTTGCTGGTGGACATGCGCCCCTGCCGGCTCTCGAGCGCAGCGCTGATGGGAACCGCGGCCTGCTTCGGGGTTGCCATTCTGGGGCAACTGGGCCTCATCATGCCGGATGCCGGGGCCCGGGAGGTGATGGTCGAGGAAGGCTGCGAGATGGTCGGGATGCTGCTCTTGCTGCTGGCCATGACTCTCCACGCGCGCTACGTGATCCTGGAGGCTCAGGGACTTCTGCCCGCCCGCAAACCGAAGGCGACTGACTCGAAGGAGGGGGCAGGCCAGGCGTCCGGGGCCAAGACCGCCAAGACCTCCAAGGCCATGGTGACGGACGACGAAACGGAAGAGGAAGAGGAGGAGGACTCCGGCCGTTCTTCCCTCACGGTGCACCCACCGCATGGCGTGCCCCGGCCAGCCTCGCCCGCCGTGGTGCCGGCCAGCGCCAAGCCGGCCGTCCAGCCCTCGCGCCCGGCCGTGACGGGCGCGGCCGCCCTTCGGATGTCCTCGGCCGCCGCTGGTACGTCCTCGGATTCCGACGAGGAGGACGAGTCCGACTCACCTGCCAAAAAGAAGATCACCAAGGCGGAACGCAAGGCGATGCGCAAACGGCTGGAACAGATGCGCTCCGATCGGGACGATCGCCTGCGGGACGAGTAGACGTTTGGACGTGCGTGTGTCTTTCTCCGGTCGCAAGCGACCGGGCTAAACAAAGACTTGCGCCAACCGATTGAACGGCATTGGGACTTCCGAACGCCCTAGAATCCCCGGTTTAAAAGCGGTATTCTTTATATTGAATGTGCTCTGCCATCGTGCTGTCACTAATACCCCATGCGACGGGTGAGGCCCCGGGTCTCCTCGTCCGTTTGTTTTGATGGCAGGGCTCGGCGCGGACAACAGCCTATAGCTGACCGCTTACTGCTTACCGCTTACAGCCAACTGCCGACACATCCATGGTACGCACTCGCTTTGCACCTAGTCCGACCGGATACCTCCATATTGGTGGTGTGCGCACGGCTCTCTTTTGCTGGTTGTTTGCCCGCCGACATGGCGGGCAGTTCATTCTCCGGATCGACGACACCGATCAGGAGCGGCACGTCGAAGAAGCGCTCCGGCCGATCCTCCACGGTCTGAAGTGGTTGGGGATCGACTGGGACGAAGGGCCAGAGGTGGGCGGACCGCACGCGCCGTACTTCCAATCGCAACGGGCGGAACGCCACCAGGCTGCGGCCCAGGAACTGATCCGGCGCGGCGCGGCCTACTACGACTACGCCACCACCGAAGAGATCCAGGCCGAACGCGAGGCGGCCGTCGCCGAGAAGCGGGTATTCGTCTACAGCCGTCGCTGGATGGCCGAGACGCCGGAGGACCGTGCCCGGTTTGAGGCCGAGGGGCGCAAGGCGGTGGTCAGGCTGAAGATGCCGCGTGAAGGCAAGCTCGTGCTCAACGATCTGATCCGCGGTCAGGTGGAATTCGAGTGGGCTCAGGAACAGGACCATGTGGTCCAGCGGGCCGATGGCTCGTGCCTGTATCACCTGGCCAGCGTGGTCGACGACTATGAACTGGAGATCACCCATGTGATCCGGGCCGAAGAACACCTGTCGAATACGCCGCGCCAGGTGTTCATTATCCAATCGCTCGGGTATCCGCTGCCCACGTACGCCCATTTGCCCTACGTGGCGGAGCCGGGAAGCCGCAACAAGCTGAGCAAGCGCAAGCTGGACAAGTACCTCAAGAACAAGGACTTTGCCCAGCTCATGGAACACGGCCGGAAGATCGCCGCGGCGATCGGGCTCCAGACCCAGCCGGAGACGTTCAATCCGGTGATCGTCGATTTTTACGAACAGGTCGGCTATTTGCCCGAGGCGATCATCAACTACCTGTCGCTGTTGGGCTGGTCGTTGGACGAACGGCGCGAGGACTTCACCCGTCAGGAACTGATCGAGAATTTCTCGCTCGACCGCGTGAACAAGGCCCCGGCCAGCTTCGACCCGCAAAAGCTCTGGGCGTTCCAAGACCGCCACATGCAGCGCATGCCCGTGGACCAGAAGGTGCCGATGGTCATGCCCTACCTGGAGCAGGCCAAGCTGATCGCGTCGCCGACGCCGGAAGTGACGGCCAAGGTCGCGGCGATCGTCCAGGCGGCCGGCGACCGGATCAAGACGGCCGGCGACATCCTTGACTACACCGACTTCTTCCTCGCCGATGCGCAGTTGCCCTACGAGGACAAGGCCGTTGCCAAAGCGTTCGGCAAGCCGAACGCGGCCGCGATCCTCGCCAAGTTCAAGGAGCGGCTGGCCGCAACGGATGCCTTCGACCCGGCGTCGCTTGAGGCCCTGCTGCACGCGTTCGTCGAGGCCGAGGGGATCAAGATCGGCGAGATCATCCATCCGGTCCGCGTGGCGGTGACCGGGAAGATGGTCGGCTTCGGGTTGTTCGACACCCTGGCCATTTTAGGAAAACAACAAAGCCTGGCCCGCATCGAGCGGGCGTTGGAACGTGCCAAGGACAAAGGGACTGTCTAGCAGCCGTTGCGCACACAGATCACTGGACTTTTCGAGGCCTACGAACATGAGCAAGACGAATCCCGAATCAGGCGATAACAAACGGCCGGCCGACAATGGGGCCGAGGGCGAAAGCACCGGTTCGAAGGAT
>JBDKTH010000613.1:0-2437 GCA_039680305.1 Thermoguttaceae bacterium
AGACGGCCACTGGTGACGGTCAGCGGACTCCAGTGACCGACGAAGCGTCAGACCAGGTCCCAGGGAAGCCAGCGACAACCAAAAGACACCAGAAAACCAAGCTTGTCGGAGGCATTCCGATGCAAGCTTCGCTCAGGCCTCGTCGTGCCACTGGCATCTTGCCAGTGCTTTCCCTTGCCCAGCAACTCAACCGAGCACCGGCCCCATGCGAGACCATCACCCGCGACGAGCTTGTCGTCGGCACCTCCGGGAGGTCTTCGATGAACAAGCACCTGGAAAGGGCAACGTGCAAGCCCAGGTCAAGAAAAGGACACTGGCGGGACGCCACTGCCACCCGAAGAAGGCATGGCCATGTCTAGGCTAAGAAACAGTCTCCGGCTGCACCCCTTCCATGACGAAGTACGCACGCGACGGGCGCACGGCGACGTCGGCAAACCACTCGGACATCTGCTGGGCGTACCACTCGTAGTGCTTGGTCACCATCAGCACGCGCCCGCCGGGCCGGAGGGCCTGCCGGGCGGCTTGGAGAAAGATCTCGCTGATCCGGTAGTTGGAATAGTAAGGTGGATTGCCCAGGAAGAGGTCGTAGCTGCCGGGCTCCGGGACACGCCCCTCGGCGTTCAGCCGCGCAGTGATGTTCTCCAGACCGTTCAACGCGGCGCCGCGCTGGGTGCACTGCACGGCCCGAGGGTTGGAGTCCAGGGCGAAGACGGTGACGCCCGGCGCGCGAAAGGCCGCGGCAAAGGAGATGACGCCCGCGCCGCAGCCCATGTCAACGACCCGTTCCCCTTCGCGAACCTCCATGATTTCCATCAGCGCTCGGGCCCCAAGGTCCAGCCGCCGATGGGAAAACACGCCCGGCCGGCTGACGGCCCGAATCAAGCGCCCCTGGTCGCGGAAGGCGAACTCGCACCCAAAATCCTTGAGCTTGCCGAGCCGCCGCGTCTTGGTGGCCGCGTAGAGAACTCCGTGTTCGCTGGCCGTGCGTTTCGCCCGATCGAACAGCTTTTGCATCTGTTCGCGCAGCCACGAATCGTTGGGATTGTCGGTGCTGACGAGCATCTGCCCGCCGAGGGCGAGCGCCTGATGGGCCTGCTGCAAGAGGTCGCGGGTCAGTTCCGCTTCGCCGCTGGCCGTGGTGGGAAACGCGACCACGTCGACTTCCTCCGACGGAAGATCGGCCTGGCAGTAGATCGACAGGTTCTCCGGCCCGTCGGCGTGAAAGGCCCGGGCTTGCTCGGCCAGATAGATGTCGAGAAAGTGGCAGCCGACGCGGGCCTCCGGCCGTTGCCGGGCAATCGCCGCCGCCAACTGGGCCCGGCCAAGCGACCGGCAGAGAAACCGCGTCCCGTCGATCCGCGAAACGGCGTCGATCAGCAGTTGCTCGGCAGGTCGGGGGGGCTGGGATTCCAAGAGCGATTCCTAACGGTCAAGTTTGCAGATTCGTGGGATTTTAGCCCTCCTGGCGGCGATCGCAAGCCTGTTGAGTCTTGTATTGATTCGTCAGCCCCGTCAGCACCGGGCCGTGCCATCTCCCTCAGAGCCGGGCCGTGTCGGCCCGAACCGGGGCGGCACGCCCCGGCTCCGAGCTTTGTTCTCCGCCTACCGGCCCGCACAATGCCTTGCGAGCCAGTCGCGAAGGACGCCAAAAAACGCCTCGCGGGCGAATCGCTCGTTCCAAGGGCTGTGGCCGCAGCGGGTCAACTCGTGGTACTCCAGTTGCGGCAGATACGGAGCCAGACTCGCCCGAATCATCGGCCCCGGATGTGGATCGTAGTCGCCATGCAGCATGAGGACCGGCGAGCGAATGGCCTCGAAGGCTGCCGGATACACGCCTTCCTCCTGGAGTCGCACCATGTCGTTCCAGGTTTCGGTGTGGGCCCGGAGGTCAAACGGCTTGACGGCGTCTTGCTCGCCGTCCTCGGTCGCGATCGGAGCATAGTCTTCCAGCGGCTGAGTCAGACGACGCCACGCGATGAGCCGTTGGCCGAGATCCGGATAGTCTTGTTCCAGGCGATTGAGCCGCTCACGCAGGGCCTCGTCGGTTCGCTGCTGGCGAGTCTGGACGACCCGGTCGCGGGCAACCTTGTCCAGCGTGCCGCAGCCAACCAGCACGAGCGGGCCAGCGTGGTCGGGATGGGCCGCCGCATAGGCCATCGCGAGCATCGCGCCCCACGATTCACCGACCAGGGCAGGGGACTCGCCATTGCATCGCGACTGAATGAGTTCGTCCAGATCGGCAACGTGGCGGGCCACCGTGAGCGGTTCGTCGCCACTTCCCCGTTGCCAGGGCTCCAGGACGCGATAGCCATCGCCCAGCCCTCGCGCCAGCGGCCCCGCGCTTCCGGCCGCCGCCGGCCCGCCGTGAAGCACGATCACGGTGGGACCGGCCGTGCCGTAGGTGCGGACTGGCAACTCATCTTTCATCTTACGTGTT
>JBDKTH010000085.1:0-4003 GCA_039680305.1 Thermoguttaceae bacterium
TATCGGGCCGTGTGGCTGGCCGAGTGGTTCGACCGGCTGCCGAGTGGACTGCGCCGCGTGCTGGCGGGCCACTACTGGCAGAAGCTGCCCGCGAGTGTCAGGCAGAAGTCGTTCCGCCGGCGTCTGAAGCGGTTCCTGGAATCGCTCGGGCAAACGCCCCAGCGGCGTTACCTGGAGTGGATCTCGATCTTCAACGAGTCCCGGCGTGCGGAGCTTTATGCAGACGACTTCTTGGCCGAACTGCCGGATACCGATCCGTTGGAGTTCCTCCTGACCGCGTATCGCCGCAGTTGGGCTCGCGATCCGGTGACCTCGACGAGCCTGACCGATCTGGTGACGTATTTGCCGTGCGACCTGATGACCAAGGTCGACATTGCCTCGATGGCCCACGGGCTGGAGTGTCGGGCGCCGTTTTTGGACTATCGCGTCGTGGAACTGGCCGCGAGCATGCCCCTGCGGTTGAAGTTCCGACGCGGCCGGGGGAAACGCATCTTGCTGGAGACGTTCGCCGACCTGGTGCCGAAGACCGTCAAGCGGCGCAAGAAGATGGGATTTGGCGTGCCGCTGGATCATTGGTTCCGCGGCCCGCTGGCCGGGTTTGCCCGGGACGTGCTTCTCGATTCTCGCACGTTGGGCCGCGGCCTGTTCCGGCCCGAGGTGGTCCAGGAACTGCTGGAGTCTCACGTTTCCGGGCAGTTCGATCACAGCTACCGACTCTGGGCCCTATTGGTCCTGGAGCTTTGGCAGCGTCGCTGGGTGGACTAGCGGCCCGCGGATGAGTTTTGACGTTGGCAGTCAGCTATCAGCAGTCAGCGGTCAGTTACCAGCGATCCGTCAACTATCAGCGTTGTCTCGCACAGCTGATTGCTGAAAGCTGATAGCTTACTGCCTGACGGCTGACAGTGTCCCCGGAACGCCACGGAGGAGGTTCCCTACAGCGGGATGTGCCCCCTCCTGAGTCCCGAGATCCCCTGGAACGTTCATGCACGAAGGGGAGATTCCGGGCCTGGCCCCCCTTCGGCAATTGCGGAATAAGCCTCCTATCCGCGTTGTCGAGGGTTGTGCCTCTTCAGTCGCTTCCCAATGCCCGATAAAATGGGGCAGAGCGGGAAACCTTACTTGTCGCATGGCTGCATCATGGAAGGAACGAACAACATGAAGAAGGTGGTCACGGTGATCCTGGCGGGGGGCAAAGGCTCGCGGTTGGATCCCCTCACGCGAGATCGGGCGAAGCCGGCCGTGCCGTTTGGCGGGGCCTATCGGATCATCGACTTCACCCTGTCCAACTGTCTCAACAGCGGCTTGCGCAAGATCCTCGTCCTGACCCAGTACAAGGCGATGAGCCTCGACCGACACATCAACATGGGTTGGCAACGGTACTTCTGTCGCGAACTGAGCGAATTCGCCGATGTTGTCCCCCCACAACAGCGGATCGATGAAAGCTGGTATCAGGGCACAGCCGACGCCGTCTACCAGAACATCTACACGATGGAAAAGGAGCGGCCCGAGTATATCCTGATCCTGGCTGGCGACCACATCTACAAGATGGACTACAGCAAGCTGCTGGAGTTTCACATCGCCAATCGGGCGGATGCGACGATCGGCGTGCTGCGACGCCATCGGCAGGAGGCCGCACGGCAGTTCGGCGTGATGGAGATCGAGCCCGACAGCCGGGTCATCGGCTTCGAAGAGAAGCCGGCCGATCCGAAGCCGATCCCGGGCGACGATCAACACTGCTTCGCCTCGATGGGGATCTACGTGTTTACCGCCCGCTTCCTCTTTGAGGAGCTTTGCCGCGACGCCACCCGGCGGGGGAGTCGCCACGACTTCGGCAACGACATCATCCCGGCGGCCATCCCCACCAACCGCGTGTTCGCCTATCCGTTCCGCGACGAGAACCGCAAGAAGGATGCCTACTGGCGCGACGTGGGAACGCTCGACGCCTACTATGCGGCTAACATGAACCTGATCACCGTCGATCCGGAACTGAACATGTACGACGACCAGTGGCCGATCCGGACCTACCAGCCGAACATTCCGCCGCCCAAGTTCGTCTTCGACGACAACAGTCGCCGCGGCTATGCCGTCGATAGCCTGGTCTGCGTGGGGACGATCATCTCCGGCGGCCGGGTCGCCCGCTCGATCGTCGGACCGCAGTCGCGGATCAACAGCTTTGCCCAGGTCGAGGAGTCGATCCTCTTTGGCCGCTGCGATATTGGCCGGCACGCCAAGATCCGCCGGGCAATCATCGACAAAGACGTGAACATTCCGTCCAGAGTCGAAATCGGCTACGACCACGACCTGGATCGCAAGCGGGGCTTCACCGTCACCGACGACGGGATCACGGTGATCGCCAAGGCCGAAGGTGCCGACCACTTCTTCGACAGCCACAAGGCCGGTGCGTAACGCGTCCGGTTCGCTTGGCGCGCAAAAAAAGCTCCCGGAAAGGCCGCGTCCCAGGGGGGCAAAGGACACTTATCTTTTCCGGGAGCGATTGGTCGGTGATCAACTGGCGATTCCCCGGCCAGTTGCACCAGCAGCACGTGCTGCCACGAAGCTGTATTCGAAGCGCGACGCTAGACTTCCTTGCCCGCAATCGACGCTTCGTGGTCCGCAGGAACGCCATCCGGCGTTCCCAGGTGCAGACCCATCCACGTGGAAGCTTTTAGTTTCTCGCCGCCGAAGCGTGCTCGGCGACGTGATGTTCAACTCACATGGCTCGCGAGATTACGGGTTTTCCGGAAATGCGTCAAGGGCGGTTTTTGGGAAACGCAGAATTCTTATTTTTCGGGAAACGATCCTGCACCGCCTGCACGGCAAGTTCTTCGTCGCGGAGGGCTTCCATCGCCCGCACGGCGGCGTCTGCGGCCTGGATCGTGGTGATGCAGGGGATGCCCAACGAGACGGCCGTGGCGCGGATATGGCCCTCGTCGGTCCGGGCGCCCTTGCCGCTGGGCGTATTCATCACCAGCTTCAACTCGCCGTTGCGCATGTAGTCGAGAATGTTGGGGTGCCCCTCCTGGATCTTCTTGATCTTCTGGACGCGGATCCCCGCCTCTTCCAGGCGTTGGGCGGTTCCCCGGGTGGAAAGCAGTTCGTAGCCCATCTTCTCCAACCGGCGGGCCAAGCCAACCACGTGGTCCTTGGCCCGATCGGCCACGCTGATGAAGATCTTGCCGCTCGAGGGCAGGACCGTGCCGGCGGCGATCTGGCTCTTGGCAAAGGCAATCGAGAACCGGTCGCTGACCCCCATCACCTCGCCGGTCGATTTCATCTCCGGGCCGAGCACGATGTCGACCCCGGCGAACTTGCCGAACGGGAACACGGCTTCCTTGACCGAGACGTGGGCCGGGATCGGCTCTTTGAAGTAGCCCTGCTCGGCCAGCGACACGCCGGCCATCACCTTGGCGGCGATCTTGGCCAGCGGCATCCCCGTGGCCTTGGACACAAACGGCACCGTGCGGCTGGCCCGGGGATTGACCTCGATGACGTAGACCACCGGCCGGCCGTTTTCCTTCTTCACCGCATACTGGATGTTCATCAGCCCCACGACGTTCAGGGCGTGGGCGAGTTTCGTGGTGGCTTCGCGGATCTCGGCCACCACCGGCCCGGGAAGGCTGTAGGGCGGGATCGCACAGGCCGAGTCGCCCGAGTGCACGCCGGCCTCCTCGATGTGCTCCATCACGCCGGCGACGATCACCTGTTGGCCATCGGACACGGCATCCACGTCGACTTCGATGGCGTCTTCCAGAAAACGGTCGATGAGCACCGGCTGCCCCTGGGAGACGACAAAGGCCTCGGCGACGAACCGTTCGAACTGCTGGTTGTCGTAGCAGATTTCCATGGCCCGGCCGCCGAGCACGTAGCTGGGCCGGACCAGCGCCGGGTAGCCCACCTTGGTCACTTCCAACCGCGCCTGGGCCATGGTGCGGGCGATCCCGTTGGCCGGCTGGTGAAGCCCCAGTTCGTTGAGCAGGTCCTTGAACTTCTCCCGGTCTTCGGC
>JBDKTH010000203.1:0-3014 GCA_039680305.1 Thermoguttaceae bacterium
ATCCAGAAGCACGGCTACCAGGTCGACGCCACCGGCACCGTCCGCTACGCCCCCTGACCCAAAATAGCAGGCACGCTCCGCCGTGCCGCTGGCTTTTGCGTTCCGCTGTCCAGCACCATCGCCGGCAAGCACCAGGGGCGTGTAGCTACCGGCCGTTCAAGCGGCTGGTGTTCTTCCAACGGACTGCTATCGCATTTCTTGTGGCAGACCCGACAAAGCAGCAGATCGCCCCCGGCACAAGTGCCTGGGCTAAACGAGTCCATTCTCCTACTGCATACCGCCTGCTGCCCTCTACGGCATCTCCCTCACCTTCTTCGCCGCTTTGGCCACTTCCGGATCCGGGTGCTGCGTGAGCTTCGTGATCGCCGGCTTCAGCTCGGCGGGGATTTCCGAGAGCGACTCGACGATCCGCAGGGCGGCCAGGAGCGTGAGCCGGTCTGCGGAGGCCAGCTTCGGCTGGAGAAAGCGGACCGTCTCGGCGAGCGGGATCGGTTTGGGATCGCCGGAACGGGACGGGGCGAAGATCTTCACGATCTGCTCTTGAACACGTTCCCGCTCGTATTGCTCGTCCCTCCGCTTGCGAGAGTCCTCGGGGAGCGTTCGTGGGTCGACCTTCGTCGTGAGGATCTGGAAGGCGTCGTCTAGCGCGCGATAGTCGCCGTAGGCGGCCAGGGTCGAGGCCATCACGATCCGACCGTCGGCGTAGTTGGGGTGAAGATTCTTGCGGTGCAGATCCCGGAGCACTTCAAGGGCTTCTGGGCTCTTGGCTCGGCCGAGGTAGTGCAAGACGACCCAATAATCGCCATCGGAAAGCCTTTCCCGCTGGGCGAGTTGGCCCGCCGCGCCAACCATCGCGGCGTCCGCCAGCGCGGGGCCGAGGAAGCCGACTACCCCCTGTCGTAGCCCGTCGAAGATGATCGCCCGGGCTTTCTCCTGGTCGGCAAACGGTGCGAGGACCTGGGCAATCGTCGTGTCCACCGCCTCGCTACGTTTCCCCTTGGCCATCGCCTGAGCGAAGTAGTCCAGCGCGATTGGATTGCGCGTGTAGCCCAGGACATAGACCAGCTCGCGGGCAAGCATCCACGGGCCGGTGAAATTCTGGGCCCGCGATCCCGCTGACTGCAGCACGAGTTGGTTGCGCGCCGGCGGGGCAGGAGCCAACTCATCAACCGCTTGGACCAACGCCCGGCCAAGCACGTGGACGGCCTCGGGCGTGCCGATCTTGGCCAAGGCGACCATCGCATCTCGCTGCACGGTCATTTCTGACCGAACGTCCTGGGCCGGACGTCGAGCAAGGATCGGCCCGAGCCGGGCCAGCCCGCGGGGATCGCCCAAGAGCCCCAGGCCGATCGCCGCCGCGTCCTGCACTGCCGGGCGCGGATCGCCGAGCCGACGAGCCAAATCCTCTACCAGCCGCTTCTCGCCGCTGCGGCCGCTCAACCGGCACAACAGAACCAACCCCTCGGCGTCGTCCGACTGACGCAAGAGCGTCTGCATGCGATCCAGGTAGGGGGCCAGCGTCTGGGCCGGGGGTGGCCGATGGCGGTGGGCGTGGCCGTGCGGGTCCCAAATCTCCTCGTCGAGCCCCTCATCATCCAACTTGTCCGCCAGCTTCGCCAAGCCGCTTCGCCACGTCGGCGGATCGTCCGCACGCAGAAGCTGCTCGAGGGGGACCAGGGGGGAAGTGATGAAGATCGTGCCCCACTTGCTTCCGATCATGCCGCCGACCTGATACGTCTTGAGGCCCAAAAACACGCGGCTCGGACGCCGCGGGCCTTCGCCGATCACGCCCGGCACGTCGACCACGAATTCTTCATCGACCACCGCCGCTTTGACCATCAATCGCGGCTCGTGGAAACCGGCGGCAAGGATCGAGTTTTGCTCGTCGAGAAGCACGACCGACACGTTGGCCAGGAGTTCCTGACCCGAGTCCTGGCTGACGACCCGGATCTTGGCCTTGAGCTCTCCTTGCGGGCTGCGTTCGAACTGAACGCGGCGGAGCCGGGTGCCGCCATTAGGCTGATTCGGGATGTTGATCTCCAGCGGTTCGCCCAGGCGGAACGGATAGGTGGCCGCCTTCACCTGCTCGGTGCCGGCCTGAGACGCTCCTTCGACCGGCTTGGCTTCCGAACGAATCCGGCGGATCGTCCAGAACCGTGTCTGGTCGAGCACGCGGGAATGCCCCAGATCGACGAGCACACCTTTTCCGCCCTCCGGCTTTTCGGGCACGGCCGGCACACTGGCCGCAATCGTTGGCCGCCCTTCGGCATCCAGGAGCACCAGCGTGAGCCGATCCGTGGCCGCCGTATCGTCGGCGATGTTGATCACGGTAAACAGTTTGTGCAGGCCGGGCGTCTTGGGATCCCGATCCACGCGGAACAAGACTTCCCGAACGCCCACGCCTGGGCCTCCGGCCGGGATCTCGATTCGCTTGCCCACTTGGAAGGGAAACACAGCCAGCGGACGCAGTTCGGGCTCGATCGCTCCGCGGCCTTCCAGGTCGGCTTGGCTCTTGGCGATCTGGGCCAACGCTTCGTCGAGCGAGGGCGTCGGCTCGTTGATCTTCAGGTCGCGGATCTCTTCCCGCTGCGGCTCGTGATCGGCAAAACGCGACTCGCCGCGAGTGAGGATCCAGAGCCCTTCGGGCCGCCACTGGAAGCGGTAGTCGACGGTGAACTTGTGCTCGGGGATCTGGATCTCGATCCGCTGCGGCACGCTCTGCGCTTGGTCCACGTCGTGCCAGTCGTCGAACTTGATCCGGCAAATCTCCGCGTCGCCGCCAAAGTCGACCTCCTGGAGAATGCGGTGGGTCTTGCCGTCGATCGTCAACTCACTCCGGCTGACCACGAGATCGTGCACGTAGGCCCAACTGGTCGTCTCGAACATGGCTCCGACATTGATCCGGCAGCCCGACGTGGGAACCAGCTCCACGCGGAGTGTCTGGCCGTCGACGCTTGGCCGGACCTGTTGGATTCGGAAGTCGCCGGGCTTGCGTCCCCAGTCGAGGGCCACGA
>JBDKTH010001341.1:0-17623 GCA_039680305.1 Thermoguttaceae bacterium
ACCAGGAGGACCGGCCCGAAGACGGTGCCCACGCCGGTGGTGCCGCGTGACTGGATGAAGAACAGGCTGACGAGGATCACAATCGTGATCAACTCGATATAGTTCTCGAAGAGATGCGGAGCCGCGACGCCCAGGCCTTCGACGGCACTGAGGACGGAAATCGCGGGCGTGATCATCCCGTCGGCGTAGAGCAACGCGGCGCCAAAGAGCCCGAGGATCAAGACGGCTCCGCGATTGGCCCGGCCGGTGGCCTTGACCGGGGTGATCAACGCGGCCAGTGCCAGGATGCCTCCCTCCCCGCGGTTGTCGGCTTGCAGGATGAAGATCAGGTACTTGACCGAAATGATCAGCACCAACGCCCAGAACACGAGCGAGAGTACGCCAAGGACGTTCAGGGGCGACACCTGAATTGCGTGCGGCCCTTGAAAGCACTCGCGGACCGCATAGAGGGGACTGGTCCCGATATCGCCGTAAACGACCCCCAAGGCGGCCAGCGACAGAAGAAGCAGCTGTCGGCCACGCTGATTCACCGCTGGCGACGCTGCAGGTGTAGGATTCTCAACCATTTCGACTTCGGTCCTGATCTGACAGTCTGATTCGGGCGAGGCGGAAGTCGCGAGAAGCTTGCGCAGGCCAACAGCACGCAGCGCCGTCGTGACGATGGGCAGGCATGCAAGACGTTCCGGGAGGACTCTCCCCAAAACTGGCCAGCACTGCGTCAGTGCATAGACGAGTGCGCCCTTTCAAGGGAACCGGACCCCATGTCCGGTTCGTGCCGACGAGGTTAGCTGCCGGGCTAGGACTTGAAAGTGCCCCGGGCTGCCAAAGCGGCCCTGCGCCCCAGGATCGAACCCAATCGATCCGTTGGTTCCCCCGCTCCGCACCGCATGCGGCGGTCTCGGATTAGGCTGCACAAGTAGACCATTATAACACTGCCGCGATCAGCTTGCCAGATGGGGAAACGGCCGCTGTCTGGGGGTGTGCCATGCGCTGGCGATGGGGCTCAGGTTTGATCGGCTGTTGGCATCACGGCGACGATCGGCCCAATGTCTCCGCAATCTGGGCAACCGTGGCCGTGCCGGTCGTGCCAAGCTGATGGATCACCACCGAGGCGGCGGCGTTGGCCAACTCGAGCGCTTCGCTGATCGAGGCCCCGGCCGCCAGCGAGGCGGCCAGGTTGGCGGTCACCGAATCGCCGGCGCCGACGATGTCGATCTCGCCGCGGATCGGCAGGGCCGCAAAGTGGGCCGCCTCGCCGCCGGGCGTGGCGCCCAGCAGGCCTTCTTCTGCAAGGGTGACAAACACGTCGCGGCCATGGTGACGCGCCAACTGAATCGCAGCACGCTTGGTCGCTTCCAGGTCGGCAGGGGAAGTGCCGCCCAGTAGCAGACCCAACTCGGCCCGGTTCATCTTCAACGAGACCGGCGGATAGTCGCGAAGGCTGCGGCGACTGTCGGCTAGGATCCGCAGTTGGGGATTGCGGCAGGCCAACTGGCCCACGGCCTCCAGGACACGCCGGGTAAGTACGCCCGTTTCGGCCGCGTCGACCTGGTCCATGATCACCATCGCGTCGAGCTGGGGCGCCAGTTTCTCGATCGCTGCGATGATCTGGTCTTCGACGTCCGGCGGGGTGGGCGTCCAGTTCTTGCTGTCCAGTCGGTTGAGTTCGCGGGGCGGGACCCCAGGCCGGACGACCAGCGGCTTCGAGTAGGTGAAGGTCCGTCGCTCGGGCGTTTGTTGAAAGCAGTCCATCCGAACGCCGGGCAGTGCCCGCAGGGCGCGGTCCAGTTCGAATCCCTCCCCGTCGACGCCGGCAAAGCCCACCGGGAACAACTGGCCCACGCCCAAGGCGACGAGATTGTTGAGCACGGTGCCGGCGGCCCCTGGCTGGGCGCGGACCGCGGTCACGTTGTAGACGGGCAGCCCCGTCTCGAGCGAAATCTCCTGCCGTGCCGGGTCGATCTCTAGGTAGCGGTCGAGGCAGAAATCGCCCAGCACGGCGATCCGCAGGCGCCCGTAGCGCTCGGTGATCTGGGAGAGACGTTGTGGATTCATGGATATCAACCGGTCTTCTCGGCCGTGGGCTCCGGTTGGATCAGGCGGTGGTAGAGATGATGGACGAACGTGAGATTATCGCACTGGAGGTAACGCATCGAACCGCCCATGCGCGAATAGCTCTTGCAGAACCGGAGGTAATAGGCCGGATTGGTCTTGGGCGGTTCGCCGGCCGTCCAGTCCCAGCCACCGCCCTCTTGGAGGTCGACAACACAGATCGTGTGTCCTGCGACGACCGGCCGCCCGGCTTGGAGGCGGAGATTATTGACGCAGCTGAGGCTTTTTTCAAAGACCTGCGGGCCCATGATCGCCGAACCGATCGAGAGAACCACGCCGTCGTCGAGCCCTTCGACGGCCGTGCTGAACTGGGCAAAATCGCGCTGCGCAGCGCGGCCGATCGCCGCGCCGTTGAACATCGGGTGGTTGGTAATGATGTCGTAGCCGATGCCGGGATGGACGGTGATCGGCACGTCGTGGCGGAAGGCGGCTGCGAGGATCGAGGCCTGTTTCCAGCGATGGGTTACCGTGTAGCGACCGGTCGCAAGCCCGTGCTGCTCGATGGCGGCAAGCAGTTCCGCCCGGGCAGCGGTGAGCGGGTGGCGCGGCTCGTGGCGGATGGCTTCCTCCAGGCTTTCGGCAGAAGGCAGGGTGACGCCATCCTCGACGATCAATCGCCCCAGTCCACGGCCGTATCCTTCGTTGGCCACGCCGGCGGCCAACAGGGCGATGGCCAGCGTGCGGCCCGTCTCGTCCCAGGTGCCAAACGAGCCGGTGGCCACGCCGTCGCGCACGCTCTCGGTTGAACGGCCCAGCCAGGCGTATTCCCAGTCGTGAATGGTTGCCGCACCGTTGGTGGCCAGGTGCGTCAGCCAATCGTGGGCCATCAGCGAATCGAGGAGGAGGGCCGCGCCATTCCGCAGCAGGTGGGCTCCGTAGATCAGCATCACCGACGCGCCCCGTTGCCGGGCGGCACGGATTCGTGCGGCCATCTCGTCGATCGACTCGCTTAGGTCGGGAGCAAGCGGGGCAGGCTGCGAGGCCGGATCGACGAGAACCTTTTCGACGCTGGTCAGGCTTCGTCGCTCGGCCAGCGGGTAAACCCGCAGGCGGCCGAGATCCAGGGGCGGCCGGGACCAGCTCATGGCTGTCCTCCCGGGGAACGGCCGAGGATGTGGTCCAACAGCGGGCCGGCGTCGCGGTAGTCGGGGATCACGACGTCGGCGCCGACGCCGAGAAGCCGTTGCCGCTTCCACTGGTCCATGCGTCCGGAGCCGTTGGCCGCCTCATCGCTGGCCACGGCCACGGCCAGTCCGCCGACGCCCTTGGTGTTTTCGATTTCCACGTAGCCATCGCCAAAGGCGAGGAGCTGTTGGCCCGGTATCGCGTTGTCGTTGAGGATGCGGTCGATCACCATCCTCTTGGAGAAGTTCTGATAGTCGTCCAGCGCGCCGTAGATCCGGCCACTGAAGTACTGGGCGACGTCCAGCAGGTCGGCCTCGGCCTTGACGCACGGTTCGTCGGTGCCGCTGGCCAGATAGAGCGACAGGCCGAGGGTCGTGAGTCGCTCCAAAAGTGCCCGCGTGCCGTGGACCAGCAGTTCATCAGGCTGGATGCGGCCGCTTTGGAGTCCCTCGACACGCTGGCCAAGTCGCTGATCCAGGCGGCGGAGATACTCGTGCTTGTACCACAGCGGCTCACGCGGTTGGCCGCCGCGCTGGCGGATCCGCTCGGCCAGTTGGATCATCTGATAGATGGTCTGCTTGCCGTTGAGCCGCATGATATCGTCGTACGCCAACCGCTCGAGGTCGGCGTCGGTCTCGCCCGCCTGGCGGGGCAGCATCTCGACGAACATCGGGACCATCACTTCCGGCCAGCCCTGCCGGATGAGCGACAGCGTCCCGTAGAAATCGAACAGGACGTGGCTGATCGCCGGCCGGGGATGGAAGTGAGGCGTGAACTCGACCAGACCGGTAAACCGTGGGTCGCTGCAGGGGACAGACTCAAGCATTATCAGTGTCGATTCGTGAAGATTAGTGTTCCGTAGTTCTCCTTGAACGACGAAGGCCATTGAATGACTATTCTACGGGACCGGTTGGGCTCCGCAATGTGAAATGACGCACCGGCGAGTGCAGTTTCTGCCGGCCCCCCAATCATACTCCTCGGTACGCGCGATGCGACGCGGTTTACGGCCGGTTTTGCACCCGGCGGCGATACTCGCCGGGCCGAAGCCCCAGTTTCTGCTGGAAGACGGCGCTCATGTAGGCCGCTTGCCGGAATCCCGAGTGTTGGGCGATGGTTTCGAGTTTCCAGTCGGTTTCACCCAGGAGTCGCTGGGCCGTCTCCAGTCGTACTCGCTGAATCTCCGTATGGATCGTGCGGCCGAGCGTGGTTTGGAACTGTTTCTCCAGGAATCGCCGAGACACGTTGACGTGCCTGGCCACTTCTTCGGCGCCGATCTCCTTCGAGGCGTAGGCCCGGATGAACCGCAGGGATTCGGCCACGATCGGCTCGCGCACGGCCGTGGCGTCGGTCGATTTGCGGCAGACGAGCGTCGTGGGTTTGATCAAGGTTTCTTGGGGCTTGGGCTCTGCTGCGTGCAACAAGTGGCCGAGCATTTCCGCGGCCACGTAGCCGATCCGCTCGCGATTGGCTTCGATGCTCGAAAGGGGAGGAAAGCACAACTCGCAGACCAGGTCGTCGTTGTCGACGCCGACCACGCCGACCTCATCGGGCACGGAGACGCCGGCATCGACGCACGCCTCGAGGACCGCCCGGCCGCAGTGATCGTTGCAGGCCATTACGCCCAAGGGCTTGGGCTGGCGCGAAATCCACTGCGCCAGCGCCCGGCGTTCCTTCTGGCCGAGCCGTCGTTCGGCCGTGAGGGAGGGGAGTTCGAACGATTCGCACGGGAGACCGTGCTGCGCGAGTTCTTCGACAAGGAAGTCTCTCCGCCATCCAGACCATTCGTATTGTGGCATGCCGCAGAAGCCGAAGTGGCGATAGCCGCGCTCGACGAGATGGTTGACAGCCAGGCAGCAGACGGCCGCATTGTCGGTATCGACCCGGGGCCACTGGGCCGTGATCGCGGCGCCGCCCACATTGACGACCGGAAGTCCACGGTCCGACAGGATTTTGGCGATGGCCTGTGTCTCGACCCTCGCGATCAACCCATCGCAAGGGACATGGTCCAACCAGTGACGGATGTCGGCCGGGCGCAGCTGTTCGAGAAGATGAAGGCGCCAGGCGTTTTGCGATTGCGCAAAGTGGCTGATACCACGGATCAGCCCGCGCGCATGCGTGCTGGTGACTTCGATCAAGAGTGCGATATTCCGCAGGCGGACTGCGCTGCCCGGCTCATCGGTCCGTGTCATGGGGGGAAGTCGAGATTCCAGGGCGACAACGGGGGGCACATGGGATCGCCTTCCATTATGCTCTGTGCCATGCGCGCCTCGCAAGGTTCCGTTTTAACATGCCGCGGGCATCCGGCCATCCGGCGAGCCGACCAGCGCCCCGAGGACCGGGGGAAGGCTATCCCCCGGCCTCTGCGATTGGCGCTTTCCGACCAATCCCGTCGCGTTGAGGGAGACAAAAATGGTCCACCATTTGCATTACGTCCCCTGACGAGGTAATTCCTGGGAAGCGGCAGCCATTCTGCCCAAGAGGGTGGCGACGGCTGCATGGATCTTGTGCTTCTTGAAGGGAGATAATGAGTAACCTTTGTCCCCACATTGAATCGGCCGACACGATGGGAACGGGACGAATGAGCGAACCGAGTGAAGTGATCAACTGCGCCCCCACGGATGGACACGAACGAGACCTGGCGGTCCTGGCATCGATCAGCCGCCTGTTGGCTTCCCAATCGGGGCAGCGGCAGATGCTCGGCGCGGTCCTGGAGGAACTGGAGGAGAAGGCCGGTATGCTTCGGGGGACGATCATGCTGCTGTCGTCCGATGGCAGCGAACTGGTGGTCGAGGCGGCCTCCGAACTCAGCGTTCCGAACCACCAGGAGCTTCGCTACCGCCGTGGCGAGGGGATCATCGGCACCGTCGTGCAGACCGGCCAGCCGGCGATCATCCCGCGGATTTCCAAGGAGCCACGGTTTACGAACCGGATCTACCGGCGCACGGATCTGGCGGCCAGCGATGTGAGCTTCCTCTGCGTGCCCATCGCGCTGGGAAGCGAAGTGGTCGGCACCCTTTCCGTCGATCTGCCGGTCCTGGAGTGGCCGTTCCTAGAGGATCGGGCGCGGCTCCTGGGGATCGTGGCCAGCATGATCGCCTACGACGTCAAATCGCGGCGCATGGAAGCCCTCCAGCGCGAGCACCTTGAGGCCGAAAACCTTCGATTGCGCAGCGTTCTGGGCGAACAGTTTCGGCCGGAGAACATCATCGGCAACTCCAACGCGATGCGCGAGGTCTATCGCAAGATCCACCAGGTGGCGGTCAGCGATACCACGGTCCTCATCCGCGGCGAGTCGGGCACCGGCAAGGAACTGGTCGCCTCGGCGATCCACTACACCAGTCCGCGCTCGCGAGAACCGTTCATCAAAGTGAACTGCGCCGCGTTGAGCGAGAATCTGCTGGAAATTGAACTGTTCGGCCATGAGAAGGGGGCCTTCACCGGCGCGCTCTACACGCGCACGGGCCGACTCGAGGAAGCCGAGGGGGGGACGCTGTTCCTCGATGAAATCGGCGACTTCTCGCCCGCGATCCAGGTCAAACTCCTCCGCGTGATCCAGGAGCGGGAGTATGAGCGGGTCGGCAGCAACAAGACGGTCAAGGCGAACGTGCGCATCATCGCGGCGACCAACCAGGATCTGGAAACGCGGGTCGAACAGGGGCTCTTCCGGCAGGACCTCTATTACCGGATCAACGTCTTTCCGATCTTCCTGCCGCCGTTGCGAGAACGACGCGACGACATTCTCCTCCTGGCCGATCATTTTGTGGCCAAGTATGCGAAGAAGATGAGCAAGGAGGTGCGGCGGATCAGCACCCCGGCGATCAACATGATGTTCGCCTACCACTGGCCGGGGAATGTGCGCGAACTGGAGAACTGCATCGAGTACGCCGTTCTCTTGAACGGCGATGGCGTGATCCACGGCCACAACCTGCCGCCGACCCTGCAAATGCCCGAGATGGAAGAGCTGTCGCACGCCGGCTCGCTTAAGGCCCGGGTCGAACTGTTGGAACGGGACATGATCGTCGACGCCCTCAAGTCGGGCGGCGGAAGCCTCCCGGCCGCAGCCCGGCAACTCGGGATCACGCCGCGCATGATCCGCTACAAAGTCAAGAAGCTCGGCATCGACGCACAACGCTACGGCAACAAAAATCGGCTGTAGTCTCTTGCGTGTGGCCGTCTCACGTTGGGTGCCACTGGCGTGCCGCCAGTGCTCTTTGAATTGAACCGGGCTTGCACGTTGCCTCTCCCGAAGGCCGCGGCGATCAGGCGAGCCTCAAGCAGGTGCCGGCGACAAGCTCGTCTCAGTTGATGGGGTCGGGGGCGGCTGTTGCTTAATCCACTTGCCTGGCAGGGAAGCACTGGCAGAATGCCAGTGGCACGCGGCGAGAGGCACTCTTCCGTTGGTGGAAACCACGTGCAACCGCCATTCCTGCTGGCGCGACAATTGTTACCCACGCGAAGAACCACGCGACATTTCTGTTACGCCGCCGCTAACCTGTTGATTGGCACGGTGTTGCGCAGTGGGGGCCTCGCAACTCGTTCCTTCGCTTGGCGACTGCCGGAGACAATCCTTTCCCCTTGGCTTGCGCAACGCGAAGAGCCGCTGCTCGTTGATCTCGCGGAATTTCCGTGGTTTCCGCGTGCCATGGCATTTTGACCGCATCGGCATGACGGTTGCATTAAGCGATCGCAGCTTCGATCCAAGTGTATCCAGAAGGGAGTGCTTAGGGATGAGAAAAGTCGCGATCTATGGCAAGGGCGGTATTGGCAAGTCCACGACAACGCAGAACACCGTGGCGGCGCTGGCGGAGATGGGCAAGCGGGTGATGGTGGTGGGCTGCGACCCGAAGGCCGATTCGACCCGGTTGTTGCTCAACGGGCTGGCACAGAAGACCGTCCTCGACACGCTCCGGGAGGAAGGCGAAGATGTTGATCTGGCCGATATCCGCCGCGAGGGCTTTCGCGACTGTCTCTGCACCGAATCCGGCGGCCCCGAGCCGGGCGTGGGATGTGCCGGGCGTGGAATTATCACCTCGATCAACCTGCTCGAACAGCTCGGTGCGTACGATAAGGATCAGAACCTCGACTATGTGTTCTACGACGTGCTGGGCGATGTCGTCTGCGGCGGGTTCGCCATGCCGATTCGCGAGGGCAAGGCCCAGGAGATCTATATCGTCTGCTCGGGCGAAATGATGGCCATGTATGCGGCCAACAACATCTGCAAAGGGATCGTGAAGTTTGCCGAGGCCGGCGGGGTGCGGCTCGGAGGGCTGATCTGCAACAGCCGGAAGGTCGACAACGAACGCGAGATGATCGAGGAATTCGCCCGCCAGTTGGGCACCACAATGATCCACTTCCTTCCCCGCGATAACGACGTGCAACGGGCGGAGATCCATAAGAAAACCGTGATCGACTGGGACCCCGCCTGCCCGCAGGCCGATGAGTACCGCAAATTGGCCCACAAGATCGACGGCAACCAGGATTTCAGGATCCCCACGCCGTTGGCAATCAAGGAACTGGAATCGCTGATCATGGAATACGGCCTGGTCAACGCCTGACGTCGCCGGCCGTATCCGCCGACGTCCCCCCCCGTTTCGAACCTCTTTGGCGGCGAGCGAACTGCCGCTGTCCCCGCTTGTTTGAAAGGAATGTTGCATGCTCATGGTGCGCGCGATTGTCCGGCCGGAAAAATCGGATGAGGTGCTGGCGGCGTTGATGTACGCCGGCTTCCCGGCCGTTACGAAGATGGATGTGTATGGCCGCGGCAAGCAACGCGGCATGAAGGTCGGCGAGGTGACTTACGACGAGTTGCCCAAGGAGTTGATTTTCACCGTGGTCAAGGAGGCCGACAAGGATTTCGTGATCAAGATCATCATGCAGTCGGCCCGATCCGGGTCGAAGGGGGCCTTTGGCGACGGGAAGATCTTCGTGACGCCCGTCGAAGAAGTCTACACGATTAGCTCCGGTGTGCGGGAGGACGAACCGGCGTTGGCGACGGCGAAGAGCAGCTAGACGTCATTGTGCGACGCGTCGGGGATGCGGCAAGCGCGGCCCGCCGCTCCCCGACGCTTTCGCCACCGCCCATTCCCCGGCCGCCGTATTAGGAGAAAGACATCGATGAAGGAAGTTCTGGCTATCATCCGTATGAACAAGATGAACGCGACCAAGCAGGCGTTGGCCGACGCGGGCATCGCCTCGTTCACGGCCCGCAAGGTGATGGGCCGCGGCAAAGGCAAGGTCGATTACCTGCTTCTCAAAGGAGCCGAAGACGGCTACGAGGAGGCGATCAGCCAACTGGCCCCCGGGCCCAAGCTGATCCCCAAGCGAATGCTGAGCGTGGTCGTCCCCGACCCGTCGGTGCGCACGGTGGTCAAGACGATCATCGACATCAACCAGACGGGCGCCCCAGGCGACGGCAAGATCTTCGTGATGCCGGTGCGCGAGGCGATCCGGATCCGTACCGATGAACGCGATGACGTCGCGTTGGACGAAACCGTGTGAGCCGACCGCTGCGAGCATGTCGGGCGTTTGTTGAAGGGCAACCCTCTCGACTAGAAAGACCTACCGCGTATGTCGTCTGAAACCTCGATCGATCCGAACAGCATCAAGCAAGAACTGCTCCAGGCCTACCCGACCAAGGTCGCACGCAAGCGGGCCAGCCAGATGGTCGTCAACCGGAAAGGCGACGGCCGCGAGTTCCCCGAGATTGTCTCCAACGTGCGCACGGTGCCGGGGATCATCAGCCAGCGTGGCTGCTGCTACGCCGGTTGCAAGGGCGTGGTCCTGGGACCCACCCGCGACATCATCAACATCACCCACGGCCCCATCGGCTGTGGCTTCTACTCCTGGCTCACCCGGCGGAACCAGACGCGGCCGCCGACGCCGCAGGACGAGAATTTCATGACCTACTGTTTCTCGACCGACATGCAGGAAGACCAGATCGTCTTCGGCGGCGAGAAGAAGCTGCGCCAGGCCATCCAGGAGGCCTACGACCAGTTCCACCCGAAGGCGATCGGCGTGTTTTCCACCTGCCCGGTCGGCCTGATCGGCGATGACGTCCACTCGGTCGCCGCCGAGATGAAGGAGAAGCTGGGGATCAACATCTTCGGCTTCAGTTGTGAAGGGTACAAGGGCGTCAGCCAGTCGGCTGGCCACCACATCGCCAACAACCAGCTCTTCAAGCATGTGATCGGCCGCTGCGACGAGGCGCCTCCCGGCAGATTCCGCATCAACGTGCTCGGGGAATACAACATCGGCGGCGACGCCTTCCTCATCGAGGACCTGCTGGAACGTTGCGGGATCACCCTGACCGCAACGTTCAGCGGGAACTCGACGATCAACGGCTTCGAGCGTGCCCACACGGCCGATCTGAACTGCGTGATGTGCCACCGCTCGATAAACTACGTGGCCGAGATGTTGCAGACGAAGTACGGGATTCCCTGGATCAAGGTGAACTTCCTCAGCGCCGAGGGGACGGCCAAATCGCTGCGGCGGATCGCCGCGTACTTCGAGGACGCGGAGTTGATCGAACGGACCGAGCGGGTGATCGAGGAGGAGATGGTCGCCGTGCGCAAGGCCCAGGAGGAAATCCGGCCGCGGTGCGAAGGGAAGCTAGCCATGCTCTTCGTCGGCGGCAGCCGGGCCCACCACTATCAGCTTCTGTTCTCCGAGATCGGAATGAAGACGGTCGCCGCGGGCTATGAGTTCGGCCATCGCGACGACTACGAAGGCCGGCAGGTGTTGCCGACGATCAAGGTCGACGCCGACAGCCGGAACATCGAAGAGCTGCACGTCGAGCCCGACCCGGAGAAATACCGCCCCCGTATCAGCCAGGATCGCCGGAAGGAGTTGGCGTCGTCCGACATGGAGTTGAACGACTACTACGGCTTGATGAGCGATATGAGCGAGAACACGCTGGTGATCGACGACATCAGCCACTATGAGATGGAGCGATTGCTGGAGATCTACCGGCCGGCGATCTTCTGTGCCGGGATCAAGGAGAAGTACGCCGTGCAGAAGTTTGGCATCCCCTGCAAGCAGCTGCACAGCTACGACTACGGCGGGCCGTATGCCGCCTTCCAGGGGGCGATCACGTTCTATCAGGAGATCGACCGGATGGTCAATAGCCGCGTCTGGTCGTTCGTCCAGCCGCCATGGGAGAAGCATGCCGGACCGACGCTGGAGGCGGTGCTCGTGAAGAAGTGAACCGGCTGCGCGTGACCCCTGACTTGCCTGTTGAGAATTGTGACTTGGAGACTGAAGGAGACTTCCCGTGCTTCTGCGCCATACCACGAAGGAGATCGTCGAGCGTCAGGCGCTGACGGTCAACCCGGCCAAGACCTGTCAGCCCATCGGGGCGATGTACGCGGCCTTGGGGATTCACAACTGCCTGCCCCATAGCCACGGCTCCCAGGGCTGCTGCGCCTATCACCGCAGCACGCTCACGCGGCACTACAAAGAGCCGATCATGGCGGCCACCAGCTCGTTCACCGAAGGCTCGTCGGTGTTCGGCGGCCAGGCCAACCTGTTGCAGGCGATCACGAACATCTTCTCGGTGTACGACCCGGAAGTGATCGCCGTGCACACCACCTGCCTGTCGGAGACGATCGGCGACGACGTCCCCCAGATCATCAGCAAGGCCCGGGACGAAGGAAAGATCCCGGCGGGCAAGCGCGTGATCCACACGAACACGCCCAGTTATGTGGGCTCTCACGTGACTGGCTTCTCGGGGATGGTCAAGGCGATGGTCGACTACTTCGCCGAGCCGCCCCAGGAAAAGAACCGCGTGGTGAACGTCATCCCCGGCTGGGTCGAACCGAGCGACATGCGCGAAGTGAAGCGGATCACCGGGCAGTTCGAAATCGAGTCGATCGTGTTCCCCGACACCTCGGACGTGCTCGATGCGCCGATGACCACGACGCCGCGGTTCTATCCCAAGGGCGGCGTTACGACCGATCAGCTACGCCGCACGGCCGCGAGCCGGTGCACGATTGGCCTGGGCCCTTCGGCCTCGGAGGCCGCGGCCCGGGCGCTCGACTCGAAGTTCAAGGTGCCCCTGGAACTGATGGAACTACCGATCGGCCTGCGGGCCACCGACCGGTTCGTCAACTCGTTGCGACGGCTTTCGCGGGCCAGCGTGCCGGCGGAGATTGTTGAGGAGCGTGGCCGGCTGGTCGACATGATGGCCGACATGCATCAGTACTTCTACCGCAAGCGCGTGGCCTTGTGGGGCGATCCGGACCAGCTGGTGTCGCTGGTCGAGTTCCTCGTGGATCTCGACATGCGGCCGGTGTATATCGTGACGGGCACGCCCGGCAAGCAGTTTGAAAAGCGGATCGAAGCGGCCCTGGCCGGACGTGTTCCCGGGGCCAAGTACCGCCAGGGCGCTGGGGCCGACATGTTCCTCATGCACCAGTGGATCAAGAACGAGCCGGTCGATCTGTTGATCGGCAACACCTATGGGAAGTACATCGCCCGCGATGAGGACATACCGTTGGTTCGGCACGGGTTCCCGATTCTCGACCGCGTGGGGCACTCCTACTTCCCCACGGTCGGCTACCGCGGCGCGATGCGGCTCTTGGAGATGATCCTGGGGGGCCTGTTGGACTACAAGGATCGACATTCTCCCGAGGAGAGTTTCGAGTTGGTGATGTGACCCCGTCTGTCGTTTCCCCTATCCTTCGCGTGGTTTCGCGGGGCGCAGCCGTGGAGGACGGCTGCGCCCAGCCACACGGCCTGGCAGGACAATCATGTTTGACATACTCGAAGCCCGCAAAACGCAGATTCACGAAAAAGGAAGCGAACCGTTCGCCATGGACTGCGGGCGGCAGAGCCTGGCCGGGTCGGTCAGCCAGCGGGCCTGCGTGTTCTGCGGCTCGCGCGTCGTCCTCTATCCGATCGCCGACGCCCTGCACCTGATCCACGGACCGATCGGCTGCGCAGCCTACACATGGGACATTCGCGGGGCCCTCTCCTCCGGCCCCGAACTGCACCGGATGAGCTTTTCGACGGATCTGGGCGAAAAAGACGTCATCTTCGGCGGCGAGAAGAAGCTCTACCGGGCGCTCACGGAACTGATCGAACACTACCGGCCAAAGGCCGCGTTTGTCTACTCGACCTGCATCGTCGGCATCATCGGCGACGACGTGGAGGCCGTGTGCCGACGCGTCGAGGCCGAGCAGGGGATCTCGGTGCTGCCGATTCGCTCCGAGGGGTTCAAGGGATCGAAAAAGGACGGCTACCGGGCGGCCTGCGACGGCCTGGAACGCCTGGTGGGCACCGGTTCCACCGCCGACATCGGCCCGCACAGCATCAACATTCTCGGCGACTTCAACCTGGCCGGCGAAACGTGGATGATCCGCCGCTACTACGAGCAAATGGGCGTCGAGGTCGTGGCCACGATCACCGGCGACGGCCGCATCGACGCCATCCGCCGCGCCCACGGGGCCAAGCTCAACGTCGTGCAGTGCTCCGGCTCGATGATGTACCTGGCCAAGGCGATGGAAGCGAAATACGGCATCCCGTTCGTGCGGGTCTCCTATTTCGGGATCGAAGACATGGCCAAGTCGCTCTACGACGTGGCCCAGTTCTTCGTCGACGCGAGCATCATGGGCCGCGCCCAGGATCTGGTCCGCGAGGAGGTAGGGAAAATCATGCCCGAACTGCGCGAACATCGGAAAGCGCTCGAAGGCCGCCGCGCGGCGGTCTACACGGGCGGCGCGTTCAAGGCGTTCTCGCTGGTCCGTTCGCTGCGCACGTTGGGCATGATGACCGTGCTGGCCGGCTCGCAGACGGGCAACCACGAGGACTACGCGCTGTTGCGCGAACTGTGCGACGAGGGCACGATCCTGGTCGACGACACGAATCCCGTGGAACTCTCGCAGTTTCTCCAGGAGAAGGACGTGGACCTCTTGATCGGCGGCGTCAAGGAGCGGCCGATCGCCTACAAACTGGGGATGGGCTTCTGCGACCACAACCACGAGCGCAAGGAGGCGTTGGCGGGATTCGATGGGATGCTCAACTTTGCCCGCGAGGTCCATCGGACTGTCAAGTCGCCCGTCTGGAAACTGGTGCCACGGAAGCGAGAGGGAAAGGAGACGAGCCATGATTAGCAACGTCAGCCACGGGACGCCCGAGTCCAAGTCGTTCACCGCCACGCGGAATGCCTGCAAGCTGTGTGCGCCCCTAGGGGCCTGCCTGGCCTTCCGCGGCATCGAGGGGGCCGTGCCGTTCCTTCACGGTTCGCAGGGATGTGCGACCTACATCCGCCGGTACATGATCAGTCATTTCAAGGAGCCGCTCGACATTGCCTGCTCCAATTTCGGGGAGGCGACGGCGGTGTTCGGCGGCAAGGAGAATCTGCGCACGGGTTTGGAAAACGTCGTGCGGCAGTATGCCCCGCAGTTGGTCGGGATCGCAAGCACCTGCCTGTCGGAGACGATTGGGGACGATGTGGGAATGTTCCTGCGGCAGATCAGGTCCGAGGCCAGCGTTGCGCTTCCGGCCTTGGTCCATGTGTCAACGCCCAGTTACGCCGCAACCCACGCCGAGGGCTTTCTGGCGTCGATCCGGGCGATCGTCGACACGCTGGCCGAGGAGACGCCCCGTCACGAAGGGGTGAACCTCCTGCCGGGCATGGTTTCGCCGGCCGATCTCCGTTATCTCAAGGGCCTCCTCCGCGACTTCGGCCTGGAGCCGACCGTGCTTTCGGATTACTCCGACACGCTCGACGGTCCGACCTGGACCGAGTATCGACGGATTCCGCCGGGTGGCACGCCGATCGCGTCGATCCGCCGCATTGGTGGCGCCCGGGCGACGATTGAGTTCGGCTCCGTGTGGGATCCTGACCAGACCGCCGGCAAACTGCTGGAGGATCGCTTTGGCGTCCCGCGGCATACCTTGCCGCTGCCGCTGGGCGTGACGCAGACCGATCAACTGTTCGAGGTCCTCGAAAGCCTCACGGGGCGGCCCACGCCGCGAGAGCACGAGGAAGAACGCGGCCGGCTGGTCGATTCGTACGTCGACTCGCACAAGTATGTCTTCGGCAAACGGGCGCTGGTCTACGGCGAGCAGGACCTGGTGGTCGGCCTGGCGTCGCTGCTGTTGGAAATCGGCGTTACGCCCGCGGTCTGTGCATCGGGGGCCACCAGCGGCCGGCTTCGCGAGCGGATCGAGCTGCTCGAACCCGAGTTGCAGGACGAGATCATGGTGCTCGAAGGGGTGGACTTTGCCGAGATCGAGGAGGTGGCCGCGCGCGAGCGGCTCAACCTGGTGATCGGCAGCAGCAAGGGGTACGGCCTGGCCCGGCGGCTGGGCATTCCCCTGATCCGCGTCGGCTTCCCGATCCACGACCGCGTGGACGGCCCGCGCGTGCTGCACCTGGGCTATCGTGGCGCCCAGCAATTGTTCGATCGGGTAGCCAACGCACTGATCGAGGCGGCTCAAGATGCGTCGCCGGTGGGCTACAGCTACATGTAGGCGAAGGAAGAATCTATGCCCTTGGACATCCATCGACATCCGTGTTTCAGCGATACGGCCCGGCACCGTTTTGCCCGCATTCACCTGCCGGTCGCCCCCGACTGCAATCTCCAGTGCAACTTCTGCAAACGCAAATACGACTGCGCCAACGAGAGCCGGCCGGGCGTGACCAGCGCGGTGCTGACACCCGGCCAGGCCCTGCACTACCTGGACAAGGTGATCCAACGCGATCCGCGGATTTCGGTCGTGGGAATCGCCGGCCCGGGCGACCCGTTCGCCACGCCGGATCGGACCCTGGAGACGTTGCGTCTGGTGCGCGAGCGGTATCCGGAGATGCTCTTGTGCGTGGCTTCCAACGGGCTGAACGTGGCACCCTATGTTGCCGAGTTGGCCGAGTTGGGACTGAGCCATCTGACGATCACGGTCAATGCGGTCGACCCGGCGATCGGGGCCCAGATCTACGCCTGGGTCCGCGACGGCAAGCGGATGCTCCGCGGCCTGGAGGCCGGACGGCGAGTCTGGGAGCGGCAGGCCGCGGCGATTCAGGCGGCCAAGGATCGGGGGCTGACCGTCAAGATCAACACGATCATCGTGCCGGGCGTGAACGACGGCCATGTGGTCGAGGTCGCCCGGCGCACGGCGGAACTCGGGGCCGACATTGCCAACTGCGTGCCGCTGTATCCGGTGCCCGACACGCCGTTTGGCACGATTGAATCCCCGTCGAGCCAGGCGGTGGCGTCGCTCCGTTCGGAGGTTACCAAGCATCTGCCGGTGATGCAGCACTGTGCGCGATGCCGCGCCGACGCCGTGGGGCTCTTGGGCGAGCCGATGCGGCCGGAGATCGAACTGTGTCTGTTACAGTCGGCAAGTCTTCCCCTCAATCCCAGCGAGGAGCGCTCGTATGTTGCGGTGGCCAGCTTGGAAGGCGTCCTGTTCAATCAACACCTCGGCGAAGCGGAGCAGTATTCCATTTTCACCAAAGAGGGCGATGGCTTTCGCCTGGTCGAGAGCCGAACGGCGCCGTCGCCCGGCGGAGGTCCGAACCGCTGGCTGACCCTGGCCAAGATCCTCCACGACTGTCGGGCCCTGCTCGTCTCCGGCGCGGGAAACACGCCGCGCGAGGTGCTCACAGGGCAGGGAGTCCAGGTCGTCGTCATGGAGGGCCTGATCGAGGAGGGGCTGGACGCCATCTTCCGGGGCGCCAGCGTTCGGGCACCGCTGCGGGCCGAGCATCGCTGCGGCGTCGGCTGCGCGGGCGACGGTCGCGGCTGCCTGTAATCGGAACCTGTTTCTCGCAAGGAGAGTCAAGTAGGGCGGTGCCGAGCTTGCGAGGCCCGCCACGGCGGTGGAAGAGGATTGGCGGGCCTCGCAAGCTCGGCATCGCCCTACGAGTTCATCAGGAGTCACGTAAGGAGAGAACCATGCATAAGCCTCAGTACCATTTCTTCCTCTGCAACAGTTTTCGAGTCAACGGCGAGCCGCAAGGCGCCTGCAACCGCAAAGGGTGTGTCGATCTCCTGCAACACCTGCAGGGCGAGATCAGCGATCGGGGGATCGACGCAATCGTCTCCACCACGAGTTGCCTGAACGTCTGCGAAAAGGGACCGATCCTCGTGGTCTATCCCAATCAGTGGTGGTACCACGGACTGACGGAAGACAAGGTCGATCAGATCCTCGACGCGTTGGAAGAGGGAGAACCGGTGCCGGAACTCTTGATGGCTTGAGGTATCCAATGAGCAGACGCCATGAGACCTGGCTGGTCGACACGACGCTCCGCGACGGGGAGCAGACGGCCGGTGTGGTGTTTTCGCAGGCCGACAAACTCATCATCGCCCGGATGCTGGCCGACGCGGGGGTGAAGGAACTGGAGATCGGCACCCCGGCGATGGGCGACGAGGAAATCGTCGCGATC
>JBDKTH010001356.1:0-4721 GCA_039680305.1 Thermoguttaceae bacterium
ACCGCATGCTGCAAGGGTTGTGTAGAGTACAAGAGGCGTTTCACCTGACACCTCTTTTTTCTGTCTTCTTTGCGGGGCTTTCCGGCACGGATGCGAGGGATCGCATATCGCATGGCACGACTCAGCCTGACCGACATTCCGTCTCCGGACCGCAAGGGCTTTGGCGACTACCTGCCCGCGGTGATCGGTGCCGTTGTTCTCGCAGGGCTCTACCTGGCAAGGCTCTACAGCTACCTGTTGTTCCACAGCCTGGTGGAAGTCTTCAGCGTCGGCGTCGCCTTCAGCATCTTCACGGTCTTCTGGAACTCGCGACGATTTGTCACCAACGGGTTCTATTTGTTCCTGGGGATCGCCTATTTCGGGATAGCGGCGATCGATCTGGTCCACACCTTGGCCTATGACGGCATGGGGGTCTTTCAGGGATACGGCCCGAACCTGCCCACCCAATTGTGGATTGCAGGGATGTCGTTGGAAACGTTGTCCTGGTTGGCGGCCCCGCTCTTCCTGGGGAAACGGTTGAATGCGTCCGCCGTCCTCATGGCCTACACGGCGCTCTTGGCCGCACTGTTCGGCCTGATCTTCTACTGGCAAGTTTTTCCGACCTGCTATGTCGAAGGAACCGGACTGACGGCCTTCAAAAAGATCAGTGAATACGTAATCTCCGTGGGACTGGTGGCTGCGATCTTTCAGTTACGATTCCGGCGGCGCGAACTCGATCCGGGCGTCTTGCGTCTGTTGATCACCGCTCTGCTGATCACCATCGCCTCCGACCTGAGCTTCACGCTGTACAACGACGTCTACGGGCTGGCCAACCTCGTGGGTCACTTCCTCAAGCTCTGCGCCTACTATCTGATCTACAAGGCCTTCGTCGAGGTCGCCCTGACCCAGCCTTTTGCCTTGCTCTTCCGCGACCTGAAACAGAACGAAACCGACCTGAAATCGCTCAACGCTACCCTCGAACAGCGTGTCGTCGAGCGGACGGCGGTCGCCGAGCACCGCGCGACTCAGCTCCGGGCCCTGGCCTGGGAGTTGACGCAGACCGAGCAGCGCGAACGCCGCCGCCTGGCACAGATCCTTCACGACCACCTCCAGCAGCTCCTCTTTGCCGGCAAGCTGGGACTCTCGCGCGTCCAGCGTCACTTGGCGGACGACGGGCCCCGCAACATGGTGGCGCAGATCGATCAGATGCTCCAGGAGGCGATCAATGTCTCGCGTTCGTTGACGGTCGAGCTGAGTCCGCCGATCCTGTACGACGGAGGCCTTGCTGCCGCACTGGAATGGCTTGCCCGTCAGGTACACGAAAAGCACGGCCTCGTCGTGCGAGTGGAGGCCGACCACCATCTTGGTCCGATCGCCGAGGATACATCAACTCTCCTCTTTCAATCGGTCCGCGAACTGCTGTTCAACGTCGTCAAACACGCCAAGGCGGAGTCGGCCTGGCTCCAGCTCCAGAGTGCGGCCGACGACCGGATCTGCCTGATTGTGACCGACTCGGGAGTGGGTTTCGATCCAGATCTCCCGGGGAGCAGCCAATCGAGCGGGGGCTTCGGCCTGTTCAGCATGCGTGAACGAATCGAGTTGATCGGTGGCTCGTTTGAGATCGAGTCATCGCCGGGCAAGGGCACCCGCGTGACGATCACCGCTCCCCGGCAGAAGTCGGCGGTAAGCATGTCCCACGAGCATTCGCAAGATGATGGGGCGATGTTCCCGTAGCAGACGGCATTCGTCATTCTCCCTTAGTCCGTTCAGAAATAAGGTTCATCCGGCGGAAGCGTACCTGACGGTACGTTGGGGGACGCTGTCCCCCAAACCCCCTGGTATTTATCGATTTCGTGCCACGCCGGGAGCTATGGTGATGCTGGTGATGATGAGGATAACCGCGGTATGGCCGTTACCGTCGTCCTTGGATCCGGGCTTGGCACGAAAGCGCTAAATCCCGGGGGTCTGGGGGCAGAGCCCCCAGGTACACTCCGCCAGAGGAACCAGAAATGGCGAATGTCGAAACCAGAATGACGAAGAAATGACCAAATGACGAAGCTCGAAAGCATTTGGTCATTCGTGCTTCGGCTTTCCTTCGTCATTCTGGTTTCGACATTCGTCATTCTCCCTTAACAAGCGAGCCCCCGGCAGCGAAAGATCTTCACCACCGGGGGCAATAGAACACCGGGACTCAGGCGGCCCGCGTCAGCCGTTGGAGCGAAGCACGACGTAGCGTGATCCCGACGGGGTCCGCACGAGTAGCAGGACGCCCTTGGCCAACGCCTTCTCGTCCAGAATCTTTTGGAAATCTTCGGCCGATTTCACCGACTTGCGGTTGACCTCGGTGATAACCATCCCCTGGGCGATGCCAGCCTGATCGGCGAGGCTGCCCGGCTGAACCCGCGTAATCACGACGCCCTGCTCGGCCTTCAGCTCCAATTGCTCGGCCACCTCGGGGGTCAGGGTCTCCACCTCCAGGCCCAGCTTCGCCACGCGTGAAGGCGAGCCCAGCTTGTCGGAACGCGACGATCCCTTCCGGGCCAGCTCGCTCTTGGAGGGCTGTTCCCGGGTCACCACGGCCAGAGTCTTTTCCTGCCCTTCGCGTTTGATGACCACCGACTGCTGTCCGCCGATCTTGGCCTGTTCGACATAGCCTTGGAGTTGATTCGGGCTCGTCACCGGTTTGCCGTTGAAGGAGAGGATGACGTCCCCTTGTTTCAGGCCCGCCTGGGCCGCCGGGCTATCGGGCAGGACTTCGGTCACCACCACGCCCTCGTTCACCTTGACGCCGAACTGATCGGCCAATTGTTGCGTGACCGGCTGGATCAACACGCCCAGGTAGGCCCGATGCACGGTGCCGTCCTGGACCAACTGCTCCACGACCCACTTGGCCAGGTTGACCGGCACGGCAAAGCCGACGCCCTGATTGGCCCCGGTGTTCGAAGAGATCGCGGTGTTGATGCCGATCACCTCCCCGTCAAGGTTCACCAATGGACCGCCGCTGTTGCCCGGGTTGATCGAGGCATCGGTTTGCAGGAAGCTCTCCCGGTCGGCGATTCCCAAGCCTCGCCCCTTGGCGCTGATGATGCCGGCCGTGACCGTGCCCTCCAGGCCGAACGGTTGTCCCAAGGCGAGCACCCAATCGCCCACCTCGGCCTGATCGCTATCGCCAAGCCGGGCGGCCGTGAGTGACTGGGCTCCCCGGAGTCGAACGATGGCCAGATCGGTCTTGGGATCGGTTTTCACCTCGGCGGCCTCAAATTCGCGGCCATCGTGCAAACGGACCGTGATCTTGCCGCCGCCCGCCACGACGTGGTTGTTGGTCAGGATCGTCCCCGACTCGTCGATAATCACGCCCGAGCCCATCCCCCTGGAGCCGAACCGGTGACTGCGGCCTCGGGGAAGCTCCTTGAAGAAGCGTCGAAGCTCCGGCTGGTTCTTGAACATGTCGCCAAACGGTAAGTCCTCGAATCCCTGAGGGACCTCCATCTCATCCTCCTGATCGGCCTGGGCCACCTCGGGGGTCACGGTGATCATCACCACCGACGGCAGGACCCGGCCCGCCGCCCCGCGGAAGGCCGCCGAAAGGGTCCGTGCATAGCCGGCCCCGTGTTGAGCACTCTCTCCACCGTTGACAAGTGGTGGCTCCGCTGTCGCCTTCTGCCCAACGGCCATCGATCCAGCGCCGATCAGGCCCACCAGGGCAACCAGGGTCAGCGCCACGAACCAGAAACGTGCCTGTTTCCAAGAACTCTGTTGCATTGCCGTCTCCCAAAAAGTCTGGCTGAGAAATCAGAATCGCCTCTTTCGGACTCTGAACGATGGTTGCCGCTGGGGGCGGTCGTGTTGCAAGGATTTCCGCGCAGCGAGCAGAACCTACTTCCCTCTCCCTCCGGGAGAGGGTTAGGGTGAGGGGAATTGCCGAGAGATACCGCCATTCCCCCCATCTCCCAAATGGAGCGGGCGTTCCGAGATAGTCTCTTCGTCCTTCTTCATTCCGCCGCGCAAATCGAGTTGAAATTGGGCCAGCCGTTCTGCTACGTTGATTCCTGGCAGCCCGAGAAGGCGAGCCGGTTTGATCTTTGACAATTGACGCTTTCGAGAAATTGCCCTCGCGCTTCAGCGTACGGCCTACAGGCCCGACCCAAGCGCTGAGGGCGGCTGCGCGCATGGCTCGTGCTCCCTGCAGAGCGCGGGCCAGGGACTTCCGGAACTCAAGAACCATGCGGGGGGAGATAAACATGAGTGGTACGTGTTAGGCCACATTACGTAGACACCCATGAATTATGCAACACTTCCCCACTTTCGGGTTAGTTCACTTACGTCTTTTCACCTAAATGCAACGCTTGGAATAACTGGTACTTACGAATGTGCGTCGCGACGCAAAATTTGCATCGCAACACGTGAGGCTTTCCACAATTCCCTCCCTTAACCTGGGGGCGATCCGCGGAGTTTCGGCCGGCGGCGGAGGCGGTTTGCAGGGTCATTCCCCCAACCAGAGGAGACTGGCTCACGCGATCGTCCTTCGCCCCCTGACACAACCCAATATCCCCTGATGCAATGCCGGAGAAGTCCGGGCGGTGTCAGAGGTCCTTAGGACGCCACCGTGGCCCGCCGGCGAGGGCGACGGTTGAGCCGGCTGAGAATGTGCAGAAGCATTTGTTCGTAGTCCGACAGCCACCGCTTGCGGCGCGGCTTGAAGTCGGCGCAGGCCTCGGAAAAGCGGCCTTCCAGGTACAGTT
>JBDKTH010000463.1:0-12070 GCA_039680305.1 Thermoguttaceae bacterium
CAGAAATGCAGCGTCAATCCCCGAAAGGGTTAAGCGGCCGCAATCACCACGGCCAGCGACTGACCGACGCGGGAGTGGTTGAGCACGAGGGCCACGGGCGCCCCCAGCGGCGCCGGCTTGGTGTGGATCACGTTCACCGGACAGGTCGGATCGGGCCGGTGATAGTTGAGCGTCGGGGGGACGGAGCCCTTTTCAAAGGCCAACACGCTGACGGCCATCTCCACGGCCCCGGTTCCCGCCGAAAGGTTGCCAAAATAGCTCTTCGGAGCGGTTACCGGGACATCGCCGAGGGTCTCGCGAATCGCCTGGGCCTCGACCTGGTCATCCATCGTGGTGCTCAGGCCGTCGGCGTTCACATGTCCGATGTCGCTTGGCTGGAGGCCCGCCTGGGCGAGGACTTGGCGAATCGCGGTCCGGATGGCAATCCCTTGCAGCGGCTGGTCAGGGCGATGGGGCTCAAACGTACTGGAGAACCCGAGAATCCTCGCGAGGATCTTGGCCCCCCGGGCTTCGGCATGCTCGCGGCTTTCCAGCACAAAGGCTCCCGAACCTTCGCCGTGGACCATTCCATCCCGATCCGCGTCGAAGGGGCGACAAGCGGCCGCCGGGTCGTTGAGCCGCTGGGAGACCTGGTAAGCCCCACGGCGAACCCAGATCGTCGGGTGATTGCGCGAGCTGGTGCCGCCGACGATCATCGCGTCGGCCTGACCGCGCTGGATGATCCGCACCGCCTCGGTTACGGCCGAGAGGCTGGAGACTTCGGCCAGGGTGAGGGAGTTATTGGGCCCCCGAGCGTCCCGCGCGATGCCAATGTGGCAGGCAGGCATGTTCGGCAGGTACTTGAGCATCCACAGGGGGAACAGCTCGGCGATCGCCCGTTGCCCCCAGCGGGAAAAGTCAAACTGCCCATCGACCATGCAAGCATGATAGGCGTTGACCATTTCCGGGAGTTCCGCGGCGATCATGTCGGCGCCAAAGAGGACCCCCAAGCGTTCTGGGTCGACCGTGCCTGGGGCGACGCCAGCTTGCGTGCACGCCAGATCGGCGGCGGCGAACGCCAATTGGATGTCGCGGCTCATGACCTTCAGCGCCTTGCGGGGCCGGACAAACTGCTGGGGCTCGAAGTCGGTGATCTCGGCGCCCAACGGCGAGGGAAGGTCGCTGCCTTCCAGCAAGGTCAGCCGCTGCACGCCGCTACGGCCTTCGCCCATCGCTTGCCAGAACGGCTCCGTGCCAGTACCAATGGGGCTGACGACCCCCAATCCGGTGATAACGATCTCGCGTGTTGGCCCCATGCTATTTTTGCGCAACCGTGCAGGATCCCAATTTGGTCGATTCCAGGCCCCCCCCATCCTAACCCGCGGGCCTCAAACCTCATAGGTTAATTTGGGACGGCAATTCCAGCAAGGCCTAACGGAGGGAAGGAGGAGGGGGAAGGACTAAGGACTAAGGACTAAGGACTAAGGACTAAGGAGAAGGATAAAGGACGAGGGATGGAGAGGCGAGTGGAAAATAGGGGGGACGAGTTGAGGCAGTTGGGCGCCACGCCGCGAAGACGCAAGCGGCTTGTCCGACCGGCCAGCCGACGCCATGCGTCCTCCGACGCCCCCCATTTTGCCTTCGTCCTTCGTCCTCATGCGATCGGCTTCTCATAGAGCCGATAGGTCTTGTACCGCTTCGCCCCCACGCGTTCGATCGTGCGATTGACGAGTTCGTTGTCTTCCAGGGTCCAGCCTAGTTCTGCGCCGGTGTAGCCGATATTGTTCTTCCCGTAGTCGAGGGTGCGAAGGATCAACAGCTCGCTGATCCCGCGGCGACGGTAGCCTTCCAGGAGCACCAGCACGGCCATGCGGGCCGTTTTGATCCGTGGCATCCGATAGGCCAACCGGGCCAATCCGATCGGCAGGCCGAGGGTCGTCAGCCGGCCGTTGAGCGGACGGATCGCCTCGTTGATGTCGGGCAGCGTGATCGAGAAACCGACCGGCTTGCCGTCTACTTCGGCCAGGAGGACCTGCTGGTCGACGGCGATCCGGGAGAGCCGATGGGCGAAATAGTGGAACTCGGCATCGGTCAGCGGGACAAAGTCCCAGAGATTCTGCCGGGCCGCATCGTAGACCTCGTGGCAACGCTGGACCTCGGCCTCGAAATTCTTGCGATCAAACGGCCGGATAGTCACGCCGCTGCGACGCGCGAGCCGATCGCTGTGACGGTGCCACTTGGCGACCATGTCGTAGGGATCTTCGAACCACCAGGCGTGGAGATCTTTGGCCTTGCTCAAGCCCCACGACTCCAGCAGTTCGGCGTAGTAGGGCGGGTTGTGATTCATCAGGATCCGCGGCGGCGTGTCAAACCCGTCGACCAGCAAGCCGCAGACGTAGTTGGGCGAGTAGTCGATCGGGCCGCGGATCGTCGTGCGCCCGCGGCTTCGGAGCCAGCCGGCGGCGGCATCCAACAGGGCGTGCGTCACGGCCGGATCGCGAGGGGCCTCGAACATCCCGAAGCATCCCAGGTTCGTGTCGTGCTGCTGGTTGTAATGGGGATCGTCGCTGACGAGGATCCGCCCCACCGCCTGGCCGTTCTCCAGCGCCAGGAACTGGGCCGCCTCGCCGTGCAGATAGAAGGGATGCCGCTTGCGGTCGAGGAATTCCTTGACGTCGACCAGCAGCGGCGGAACCCAGCAGGGATCGTCAGGGTAGATCCGCCAGGGAACTTTGATGAATCGGTTCAGGTCGCGGCGCGACGTTACTTCACGGATTTCCACGGCGGTCCTGCTCTGAAGGGTCGAGGTCATAAAAGCGGTAGGTTTTGATGCGTTTCGTGCCTCCCTTTTCCAGGCTGCCCCGGGAAAGGGAGTTCGATTCCAAGACCCACGAGAACTCGGCTTCCTCGATCTGGTTCTCCAAGGCTTTGGGAACCAGGCCGTGCAAGAGCACCAGCCCCACGCCCTGAAGTTGATACTCCGGAAGCACATTCGCACTGATGATCCGTACCTTCTTGATCTTCGCCTTGTTCCACAGCAAACGAAGGAACCCGAAGGGGAAGAGGTGGCCGTCGATGGCCTTGATTCGCGGGTTGTAGTCCGGCAGACAGAACACGGCCCCGATCAGCCGCCCGTCGATCTCCGCCCCCACGGCCAACTCGGGCACGATCAGGTGGCGCAGGCCGCGGGCCGCATGGCGGACCTCGTTGGCCGACATCGGGACAAAGCCCCAGGTATTGGTCAACGAGCGATTGTACACGTTCAAGAACTCCTCGACGTCCTCGACGAACCGCGACCGGTCGAGCGCCCGCAAGCGGATCCCATACTCCGCGATCATGTGTTCCACGAGGTGCTCGTAGCGATCGCGCATCCGTGGCAGCATCTCGATGCGCCCGTGATAGGCGTAGAGGTCCTGCGTCTTGCGAAAGCCGTAGCTCTCGATCAAGGGGGCGTAGTACGGCGGGTTGTAGGTCATCATGAACGTGGGCGGGGAGTCGAAGCCCTCGATCAAGAGCCCCACCTCGTAGCTCATCGACGGATTGGCCGGGCCCCGCACTTTTTGGAGCCCGCGCTCGGCCAGCCACGCCCGAGCCGCGTCGAACAGCCCGTGGGCCGCTTCCGGATCGTCGCGGCACTCGAAGAAGCCGAAGAACCCGCGCCCGTCGTGGTGACGTTCCAGGTGCCAGCGGTTCTCGATCGCCCCGATCCGTCCGCAGACCTCGCCGTTGCGCAGGGCCAGGAAGGTTTGGATCGCGGCGTTTTCATAGAACGGGTGTGCCCGGTAGTTGACCAGTTCCTGCTGGTTGCCGCGGAGCGGGGGAATCCAATTCGGATCGTCCCGATACAGCGTCCAGGGGAACTGGAGGAATTGCCGTTTCTGGCGGCGGGTCGTGACAGGTTGGATCACCAAGGGTGACATGCGTGCTCGTCTACAGGAGGTTGGGGCGACCGTGAGGGAAGCGTGGTCGGGGCGGCTCAGTGCCCCAGCCGTCTTTCCAGCGGCTCACCGGGGAGGCTCACTGCGGGTCCAAATCATACACCCGATAGGTCTTGCTCCGTTTGGCCCCGCCTTTCTCCAGACTCCCGCGGGAGAAGGCGTTGGATTCCAGGACCCAGGAGAACTCGGCCTCTTCGACGCCCCACTCCAGCGACTTGGGCACGAGCCCAGAGTGGAGCACCAGCCCCACCCCCGACAATTGATACTCCGGCAGCACATTGGTGCTGATCATCCGCAGCCGCTTGATCTTGTGCTTGGCCCGCAACAGGCGGATAAACCCAAAGGGGAACAACCGCCCGTCGATGGCCTTGATCCGCGGGTTGTAATCGGGCAGGGCAAACACCGCCCCGATCACGCGCCCGTCGACCTCCGCCGCCAACGCCAACTCCGGCACGATCAGGTGCCGCAGCCCCTCGGCCATGTGCGCCACCTCGCCGTCCGACATCGGGACAAAGCCCCAGGTGTTGGTCAGCGACCGGTTGTAGATGTTGAGGAACGTCTTCACCTCTTCCAGGAATCGCGAGCGGTCCATGGGCCGCACCACGACGTGGCAGTGCTCCTTGATCTGCTCGGAAATCGGCCCCAGCTTGGCCGAGACCTTGGGGAGCATGTCCACGTGCCCCTCGAAGGCGTACAAATCCTGGACCTTGTGGAAGCCGTAGCTCTCGATGAGCCGGGCATAGTAGGGTGGATTGTACGTCATCATGAAGGTGGGGGGGGTCTCAAAACCTTCAATCAACGTCCCCAACTCATAATTCATCGACGGGTTCATCGGCCCGCGCAGGCGGTGAATGTCCTGCTGGGCAAGCCACGCCCGCGCGGCGGCGAACAATCCGTTGGCCACCTGCTGGTCGTCAACGCATTCGAAGAATCCAAAGAACCCGCGACGCTCGTGATAGCGTTCGATGTGCCCTTCGTTGACAATCGCCGCGACGCGTCCCACGACTTGGCCGTCGCGATAGGCCACGAACGTCTGCGCCCGATTCCGCTCGTAGAACGGATGCCGTCGGTAGCCGACCAGTTCTTCCTGATTCTGCCGTAACGGGGGGATCCAATTCGGGTCGTCGCGATAGAGGGCCCACGGGAACTCAAGAAAGTCCTTGCGTTGGCGGCGAGACGACACCAAATGGACAACGACATCAGACATGAGTGTTTACTTCCACCAAGACAAGCCGCCGCCAAACGGACCGCAGCACGGCCGCACGAGGAGAGGATGCAGTAGCACTGCTACCAGGCCAAGGCAGGGCGGGGGCGCTATAGGATGGCACTAGAAGGGATTGTAGTTAGCCCGCAAGCCCCCTGTCAAGCGGAGCCGATTGCCAGCCATAACCCGTGCTTTGCGATTCGGGGGCAAACCGGTATTGTAGGTGGGATGGCGTGACAAGAGGGATGATCACATATGGCGAAGGTTTTGATCACAGGGGCGAACGGTTTCATTGGCTCCCATTTGGCGGCCGCGCTGGTCCAGCGGGGCGACCAGGTCACCTGCCTGGTGCGGAAGACCTCGCGTTTGGAGCGTCTCCAAACGGAAGGCATGACGCTAGCCTATGGCGACGTGACCGATCCCGGCAGCCTGCGTGCGCCCTTGGCCGGGCAAGACTTCGTGTTCCATGTGGCGGGGTGCACCTCGGCCCTCGACCCGCAGCTCATGTACCAGGTCAACGAAACGGGGGTCCGCAGTGTGCTGACGGTTTGCGCCGAGCAGCCGAAGCCGCCGGTCGTGGTCACCGTGTCGTCGCTGGCAGCCGCCGGCCCCTCGCCTCGCGGACGCCTGCGAATACCAGAGGACCCGCTCTGCCCGGTCTCGCACTACGGGTTCAGCAAGCGGGCGGGCGAAAAGGTGGCCGAGGAGTTCGCCGATCGGGTCCCGATCACGGTGGTGCGGCCGGCGATCGTTTTCGGCGAGGGAGACCCGGTAAGCCTGGAACTGTTCCGGATCCCGGCCCAATTCCGCGCTCATCTGGTGCCTGGCTATCTGCCCAGCCAATTCTCGCTGATCCACGTCGCCGATCTCGTGGAACTGATGATCCTGGCCGCCGAGCGGGGCCGGCGACTCGCGGCGTCCGGAAACGACGCCAAGGCCGCCGGCACCGAAGGCTACTATTTTGCCGTCTGCCCCGAGCATCCAACCTACCATCAGCTCGGCGCCCTGGTGGGGCGAGCCCTGGGGCATTGGGTCGCCGTGCTTCCCTTCCCCACGGCATTGGTCTGGCTCGCGGCGACGGCCAACGAAGTGCTCGGCCGGCTCCGTGGCCAGCCCCTCTATCTCGCTCTCGATAAGGCCCGCGAAGCCACGGCCGGCTCCTGGGCCTGCACCCACCAACCAGTCATCGACGACCTGGGCCTCACCTTCCCCGTCCCACTGGTCGATCGCATGCGTCAGACGATCGAGTGGAACCGCGAGCGAGGCTGGCTGTGAGGAGTGAGGTAGGGCGGCGCCGCGCTTGCGAGGCCCGCCCGATCCGTGGCAGTCGAGTGGCGGGCCTCGCAAGCTCGGCGCCGCCCTACGCCCTACTCTCCACGATTCGTTCCATCAGCCGCGTGGTCGAATAGCCGGGCTGTACGGCGGTAAGCACGACCTGACCGCCGTATTGTTGGACGAAATCCTGGCCGACGACTTGATCGACGGCATATTCGGCCGACTTGACCAGCACGTCGGGCCGCACCTGCTCGACCAGGCCGCTGACGCTCGGCTCGTCGAACACGACCACGTAGTCAACGCAGGCCAGCGCGGCCAGCATCGCGGCGCGGCCGTGCTGGTCGATCACCGGGCGGTCCGGGCCTTTGAGCTCCTGCACGCTGCGGTCGCTGTTAAGACCGACGACCAGCACGTCGCCATGGCTGCGAGCTTCCTCCAAAGAGGCCACGTGGCCCGGATGCAAGAGATCAAAGCAGCCGTTGGTCATCACGATCCGCTGCCCCCGCTGTCGATGCAACTGGAGCTGCGATTGGAGGTTGCCGAGGGCCACGATTTTCGACCGAGTGGAGAAGCCACGGCGCTCCACCTCGGCCAACAACTCGCCGCGCGTGATCGGCACCACGCCGAGCCGCTCGACCTCCAGGCCGCCGGCCAGATTGGCCAGTTCGATCGCCTCGGGATAGTCGGCGCCCAGGGCCAGGCAATAGCCGAGGGTGCTCAAAACCATGTCGCCCGCGCCGGTGATATCGTGAACCTGGCGGGGCCGGACCGGAAACTGCTGGCTGCGGTGTTGGCTGTCGGCCCAAGCGATCCCGTCGCGATCCAAGGTGACCAGGACCGACTCGACCCCGTAGCGAAGCAGGCGTCGCGCGGCGGCCAGACCGTCCTGCGGGGTGCGAATCTGCATCTGGGCGGCCAGGCCGGCCTCCGTGCGATTGGGCGTAATCGCCGTGCAACCGGCGTAACGATGATAGTCGGCCCCACGCACAGGATCGGCCACCACGGGCACCTTGGCCGCCCGGGCGATCGCCACCAGTTGCGAGAGGAATTCGCCCGCGCAAACCCCCTTGTTGTAGTCGCTCACCAGGATCAGGTCGACCTCGTCCAGATGATCCCAGACCGTCTGCAGCAATTGGCTGGCCAGCTCGGCACCGATCGGCTGAGTCTGTTCGCGGTCGACGCGGATCATCTGCTGCGGATAGTGACTGTGGGTGCGTCCCAAGAGCCGCTCTTTGACAGTCGTCGGCCGATGGGCGTCGAGGGCCACGTACGGCGTGCCGACGTGAATCTGTTCCAACAGCCCGCGGATCAGACGGCCCTCGTAATCGTCGCCGGTGACGGTCGCCAGCAGCACGTCGGCCTCCAGCGCCGCCAGCATCGCGGCCACGCTTCCGGCACCGCCGAGCCGGTGCTCTTCCCGTTCCACCTGCAAAATCGGGATCGGCGCCTCCGGACTGATCCGGCTGACGTCGCCCCACAGATACCGGTCGAGCATTACGTCGCCGACCACGAGGATCCGCGGCCGTCGGGCGTCGACAAGAAGGTTCGCAAGCGAGTTGGCCATCCTTGGCACACCAGGGGATTTGCGGGTTGGTAGAGAAGTTCGGGAAACTGGGGCGAATTGTAGCACTCCGCCGCTTCGAGGTCGATCCGAGTTTGCCCCGGCCTCGTGCGGAAAACTTTTCTTGAAATTGGGCCAGCCAATCGCGTAGGCTCAGCAACAGACGCGTCCGGCATCCTCCAATTCGGTTTCTAACCCGCCCTGAACGCCGGGCTCCGACAGTGCCGCGCGGCGATCGTCGCACGGATGGACCCCGACGACGTCATGCTTCCGCCGCGGTTGGACCGCCAGTTGGCCTATCTCGCCGAGCATCCGGAAGTCGATATCCTCGGCGCCCAGATCGAAGTGTTTGACGACGCCACCGGCAAGAGCCTGCGACGGACCAATCACGCCGCGGTGGTCACCGACGAACTGATCGACGGCCAGGCCAGCGCCCGCAACATCTGGTTTCTCAATCACCCTACGGTGATGTTCCGCAAAGCGTCGCTTGAGCGGATCGGCGGGTATCCAGAACAATATCGCTATGCCGAGGACCTGGCCTGTTGGCTCACGGCCCGCCGCGCGGGCCTCGTGATTCACAACCTGCCGGAGGTGCTGGTCCGATATCGCCATCATCCGGCCCAGATCGGCAGTCGCCCGGAGACGGTCCGCCAGCGGGTCGCCATCGTCAGGGCCCTGACGGCCGAATGGACAATAAAAAAGCCCCTGCAGATGGGGGCAGAGCACCTGCAAGGGCAGAAAAGGTGAGGGTTACCCCTCACGTTGGCACTTTAGCCATTCCTCAGCGACTCCGCAAGCCCTCTGGCGGGGAGGTCCCCGAAGTAGATACAATCGAGTATCCAGAACGCCCGACCCGCCCAGGAGCAACGTATGAAATCCTCGACCGAATACCTCACCTTCAATGTCCCCAAACGGATGGGTTTTGTCAACATTACGTCTCACGTAGCGGGGATTGTCAAGCAAAGTGGCATCCAGGAGGGGCTCTGCCTGGTCAATGCCATGCATATCACGGCCAGCGTGTTTATCAACGACGACGAGCCGGGGCTCCACGAGGACTACCAGCGCTGGCTGGAACAGTTGGCCCCCTTTGACCCGTCGCCGGAACGCTACCACCACAACCGCACTGGCGAGGACAATGGCGACGCCCATCACAAGCGTCAGATCATGGGCCGGGAGGTGGTCGTGGCGATCACCAAGGGCAAACTCGACTTCGGCCCCTGGGAGCAGATCTTCTACGGCGAGTTCGACGGCCGCCGGCCGAAGCGGGTGCTGGTGAAGGTGATCGGGGAGTAAGCGGTGGCCGCGTCATGCAACGCTTCTTTGGCGGAATCGGCGCTGGACATTGCCCATGCCCTATGCTGTAATCAGGGGGCACACCCCTCGGGGTACCTTCCACGATACGCGCCGCCTCACCCGACACGCGGCGCCCTGCCGGGTCTTGCAGCATAAGGAGCGATTCATGTCCCGTCACACTCGACGTTCCTTCCTGAAACGTGCCGCGGCCACGGGCCTCGGCGCATCGTTCGCCATCGCCGGCACGCGCACCACCGGCCAGGTCCTCGGGGCCAACGACACGATCCGTGTCGGCGTGGCGGGGATCCACGGCCGCGGCAGTTCCCACATCGACGCCTTCGCGAAGATGAAGAACGTGAAGATCACCTACCTGATCGATCCCGACTCCCGGACCTTCCCCGGCCGGATCAAGCAGGTGGAGAGCCGTGGCGGCAACACGCCGACCTGCGTTCAGGACCTTCGCCGGGCGTTGGACGACAAGGATCTCGACGCGATCTCCATCGCCTCGACGAACCATTGGCATTCGCTCCTGGCGATCTGGGCTTGCCAGGCCGGCAAGGACGTCTACGTCGAAAAGCCGTGCAGCCACAATGTGTTCGAGGGACGCAAGCTCGTCGAGGCGGCACGCAAGTACAATCGGATCGTCCAGCATGGCACCCAGAGCCGGGGCGACAAGAATTGGGCGAGGATTGCCGCCCTGATCGCCAGCGGCAAGTACGGCAAACTGCTGGTGGCCAAGGGCTACTGCTGCAAGCCGCGCTGGTCGATCGGCTACAAAACGCCCACCACGCCGCCCAAGGAACTTGACTACAACCTCTGGCTCGGCCCGGCCCAGGAGATGCCCTATCACGAGAACCTTGTCCACTACAACTGGCACTGGTTCTGGGCGACCGGCAACGGCGACATGGGCAACCAGGGCGTCCACCAGATGGACATCGCCCGCTGGGGCATCCCCGGGGCCACGCTCCCCAAAAGCGTCGTCAGCCTCGGCTGCCGCTACGTCGATGGGCCCGACTTCAAGGACCAGGGCGAGACGCCCAACTTCGAGTTGAACGTCTACGACTTCGACGGCACGCTGTTGGTCTTCGAGACCCGCGGCCTCGTGGCCCGCAAGAACAAGGAAGGCAAGGACCCGTTCCCCTTCAAAGTCGACGTCGACTTCTATCTCGAAGAAGGCAACATCATCGGCAACAAGTTCTATCCCAAGGGGAAGGACACTCCGGAGAAGCTGGCCGACGTCGAGCTCAAGCGGCCCACCGGCGATATCTTCAAGAACTTCATCGACTGCGTGCGCAGCCGCAAGCGCGAGGACCAGATGGCCGAGATCCTCGATGGCCATTACTCCGCCGCGCTGTGCCACATGGGCAACATCTCCTACCGCCTCGGCGAGTCCGTCCCCTTCACCCAGAAGCCGGCGGGCTTCCCCGAAGTGACGCAGGTCGACGAGTCGCTCACCGCGATCAAGGCGAACCTCGCTGGCGCGTTGGGGATGGACCTGGGCAAGTACACCTACCAGCTCGGTCCGAAGCTCGCTTTCGACACGGCCCAAGAAAAGTTCGTCGGCAACTCCGCTGCCGACAAGCTCTTGACCCGCGACTACCGCAAGCCGTTTGTCGTGCCCGAGCAAGTCTGAGCCGCTCGCGGCTTCGCCCATGAATCGCCCCACCCGTCAATCGCACGAGGGGCGGCAGTTGTCCTGCCGCCCCTTGTGTTCTATCCTTGGAAGGAAAGACGGCTGGCGACATCCACCAAGAGGGCAGAATCCATGAGACCGTTTCTTCTTCTGTTGGCGTTACTGGCGATCGCTGGCTGCGGCCAACCTCCCGGCACCACCGTGACCTGCCAGATCGATTTTGGCGACCAGCCCGCCGATCCGGAGATCGGCCAGAAGGCCGTCGCCCCCTTGGAGTGACGACTCTACTCCGGCGGCTTCAGGCGTCCCAAGGTCCAGTTCACGCCCCCGGATCAGTTCACGGTAACGGTGTTCGACGTCGGTCCACAAGCCCTGCCCCGCCTGGAGCAATTCCTCACCCGGCCCGGCACCCTGGAATTCCGCGTCCTGGCCAACAATCGCGACCACAAGGCCTTGGTTGAACGGGCCAATAAAGAGTCTTCCCAGGAACTGCGGGACGACCAAGGAAAATTGCTCGCCTGGTGGGTCCCAGTGGAGATCGGCCGGGAGGCCGGCTTCGACAGCTACACCGAAATCGCCACCCGTTCTCGCGACGTCGACCACCGCACAACGCTTGAGATTCTGGTGGTCAAGGATCCGTTTGATATCGATGGCCGCTACATCATGGTTGCCACATCTGACATCGATCAGTACGGTTTCCCCAAGGTTGACCTCACGCTTGAGAGGAATGGCGGCAAGTTGTTGGCCCGGCTGACGGCGAACAATCTGCCCGATGAGGCGGGGAATTTCGCGAGCCAACTCGGCATCATTCTCGATGGCTCACTTTACATGGCCCCCTCGATTCGCAGTGAGATTCAAGAACGCGTCGAGATCACCGGGGACTTCACGAAGAGCGAAGTCGAAGACCTCATCGCCATCCTCAACGCCGGCGAGCTGCCGGTGAAGCTGAAGCGAGTCGCCTTAAAGCCGCCGGCAGAATCGCGGTGAGCCCGCCCCCCTCCCCAGGTTTAACCCGAGTTGTATCCGGCCCGCCAAGAAGCTACATTTCACCCAGTGTCGCGGACCGCACTCGCCGAACGAGGGGGGTGGGTTTCACTGTCTTGGCGAAGCCCCTTCAAGATTCAGGCCCCGGCCGCGAATGCTTAGTGAGACATGTTCCCGACTCTTTTCTGATCTCGTCCAACTTC
>JBDKTH010001028.1:0-13490 GCA_039680305.1 Thermoguttaceae bacterium
GCCGCATGCGAAGTCGCCACGCACGAAGAAAGAAACGCCACACCTGTGAGGGGTGAGGTTTCGGATGGCTTCGCATCAGAGGGGGTGCCGGGGAGCGATGGCCCGGGCACGAGTGCCGCGGCTAAACTCAGTGCCGTTCAATCGGTTGCCGCAAGGCTTCGTTTAGCCCAGTCGCTTGCGACCGGAGAATCGCAATCGTGACGCTCTCATGGCCCGTCTACCACTTCACCAGATCCCCAGCGGCCCGGGTATAGAGCGAGACGAACGGCTCGGCGGCGATCGACGTGGGGTGGAAATGGACCGAGCCGTCGCCATAGAGAAAATTGCTGCCGCCGGGATGGAAGCTGTAGATCTCGTGGTTGTTGTGGCAGTTGATCATCGAGGTGCCGTTGCAGAGGTCGTCGATCCAAAAGTCGATCTCGTCGTCGGCCCAACGGGCCCCGGCAATGCCGCTGGTGGCCACACAGCGGCCCGCGACCCACTCCTGCGGCCGGCCGGCGTCCTCAAAGAACAAAAAGGTGTTCGAGAGCCCGTCGACGACGTGGGCCGCGGAGGTAAAGCCGTCGACGGTCGGCTGAATGATCCCGTGCCAATCGCTCCGCTCGGCCACCTGGCCACTGGCCTTCAGGGCCTTTTGGGCCGGGTAGTCGATGAAACTGCAACTGGAGTAGTCGGTGATCCAGCGGCGTGCGGAGGGGCCACTCGGACAGCGATAGACGTCGATGTCGATCTCGGTCGCCTCCTTGTTGCTCGCGTGCGACCAGTCCTGATTCCAATGGATTTTGGCGTGGGCCGCCTGCTGCTCAACATAGGGGAGAAGAAACACAAGCATCGAGAACTCGGCCACCGAGGGCTGGGCCTTGGTGCGATGCATGTAAGGGGGAGGGAATCGCCGATGGCTGTTTTCGTACTGGAGAATCGCCAGCCCAATCTGCTTGAGATTGCTCGTGCACTGCAGCCGCCGGGCGGCCTCGCGCGCGGCCTGCACGGCCGGCAGCAGCAGGGCGATCAGCACCCCGATGATCGCGATCACCACCAACAGCTCAACGAGGGTGAATGCCCCTTGAGCGCCCATGCCCCGTTTCCACGATGACTCACGACCCATGACTAGCCTTCCTGCCCATGGCCAATTGGATCACGCCTGCCGCCACACCGCGGCCCCATTATACGGACCCGTCCCCGGAATTGAATACCCTGGCCCCCGCCAGTCGGTTATATTGGCGAGCACCGCAGTCCGAACCCTGAGAAGCAGGAGAAAACGCCCATGAATCGGCACCTTACGGTTTGTCTGTGCCTCCTGATAATCGCGCTCGTTGCCACCAGTCCCGCCAGGGCGGCCCCCTCCCGGGTCGAACGCCTCTCCGACGACGTCTACCTAGTATGCGACGACGCCGGGCAATGGGGCGGCTCGGCCACCGGGATGACGCACCAGCGAGGCCCGCACTACGAGGCCAAGAAAGTGCTTGACCTGGGCAAGGTCCCCCAAGATGTCTGGGCGGCGGCAAGCCAGGTCCGGTTGTCGGCCTACTTCTGCGTGCGCGACTACTCGATGCACGACGCGCCCAAGCCCAACGGCCTGGACGAAGCCTTTGAGATCGTCGTCAACGGCAAGCCGCATCGCGTGCCGAACGCCAGCGGCGTGCCGGTCTATCAGGACGGGAAGCCGCTTGACGCGGGCTTCGCATGGCACGCGTTCATCTTGCCCAAGGAGTGGTTTGTCTGGGGGCCGAATGTGCTGGTGTTCCACCTCGTCGCGCCCGAGGGCAAGAAGGCCGACGACTATCTCTACCTGGGGATCGACAACAGCGTGCCCGGCGGGAACAGCTGGGGCAAGCTCAGCAAGACCGACGCCTGGCACGCCGACCGACTAAATGCCAACAACGCCAAGGGCGAATACATGGTCCGGCTCTACCTGCTCCTGGGCCAGCAGACGTTCCAGGTCTCCTGGCAGCCCGAGCAGCCGCGCCCTGTCGACCCGCAGGGCGTTGTGCAGTACGCCGGATCGCATGGCGGGGCGACGCGATTGGAGTGGGACGCCAAACGACTCGACCGGCTCTCGCCGCTCACGCTCATCGTGGAAACGGGCGATGCAAAGCCGTTCACCTTGAACTGGCTGGATGACCAGGGCGAGCCGGTCAAGCCGCCGCTCAAGGCTCAAGGGCCGCGTTTTGAGACGCGGCTCGAGCCGCCGCTAAAGTTCGTGCCGGTCGGCGTGGCGCTCGACAAGCAAGTGGCGGTCAAACGCATCACGCTCGCTGCGTCGCGCAGCCCGCATCCGGCGACGCGGCAAGTCGATATGACCCCCCGCGTGCAAGGCCCCCAAGGTGCCCGGCAGAACCGCAAGCCGTCGTGCGAGGTAACGGCCGACAAGATCACGCTGGCCAATGACAATCTCTGCTGCCAATTCGCAGTCGTCGACGGCAAGCTGAAGCTTACGTCGCTCCGCAATGAGCTGGCGGCAACCGACATGGTTCGCGATGCGGACGACAGTGCCCTGGTGCTCGTCGAGGTGGACGGCAAGCGTTATGCCGGCTCGCGCGACTTCGTCTGCCGCTCGGCCACGCCGATGAGTGATCGGCAAGGTTTTCGGGCGACGTTGTTCTCCGAGCCGCATGGCCTGGAAGGCGTGCTGACGGTTTGGATCGACGACGCCCTGCGCATGGGCTTCGAGGTGACCAACCGCCGCGACAAGCCGGTCGACTTCAAGCTGGCCTTCCCGCACTTGAGCGGCCTGGCCGTGTCGCAAGAGCCGGCCGACGACTATTACTTCTTCCCCTGGGGCGGCGGGATCTTTTCCGACTCGCCCGCGGTGATCCGCCGGGGCTACGGTGATCATGAAGCGATCTACCAGGTAATGGACCTGTTCAGCCCGCAGCGTGGGGCAGGGCTGGCCGTCTGGTGCACCGACGACGACGGCCGGCACAAAGTCCTGGCCCTGCGCAAGCACATTCCCGGGCGTCAGGAACTAAACGGGGATGTCGTGGGGACGCCCACGGCCAAAGAGTATGTCTGGACCAACTGCCTGGAGGCGGTGCCCGGCACGGGGATGACGTACGAGTATCTCCGCCGCACGCGCAAGCCGGGCGAGAGCTTTGCCGCCAAGGACGTGGCCCTATTGGCCCACGCCGGCGATTGGCACGCGGCCATGAAGACCTATGCCGACTGGTGCCATCGCGTCTGGACGTTCCGCCCCTATCCGTCGCGGCTCGGCCCGGTGCTCAACATGATCGCCGTCGGCTGGGGCAAGAGTCCGATCTTTGCCAAGGGCCAGTATCGCACCGACTATGTGAAGCCGCAGAGCGACTGCCTGGAACTGATGAGTTGGTGGGAATGGTCGCCCCTGGGCCCCTTTAGCACGCCCTTTGACCAACTGGAACAGAAACTCGGCGAGGCCACCTCCAAACGTTGGGCGTCGTATTTCCTGAACGACCCGGTGACCGGCCAGATGATGTTCAACAACAACCCGGGCGACTACGACGGCTACAACCAACGCTGGGGCGGCCTGCCAGCGTTTCGGGAAGCGGTCAAGAGGTATCAGAAGATGGGCGTCCTGACGACGCTCTACACGGATCCGCTGCGGGTGGACGACAACACGAAGTATGGACGGCTCAAGGGCAAGCAGCTCAACATCGTGAAGCCGGACGGCAAGCTGCAGACGAACTACGAGGCCTGGAACCCGTGCCTCGACGTCGCCGAGTACCGCCAATGGGTCGCCAAGGCCATGGCCCGGGTGATGCGCGAGACGGGCGTCGACGGCATCCGGCTCGACGAGTACGGCCACCGTGGCTCGGCCTGCTTCAGCAAGCTCCACGAGCACACGTTCGCCGAGTGGGGCACCACGGAGTGGCAGCGGTGCATCGCCGAATCGACCCGCCTGGTGCGCCAGGCGATGGACGCGGTCAAGCCCGACTCGGTGCTCACGACCGAGCATCCCGGCTACGACTACCTGATGCCGGTGATGGATGGCTGCATCACCTACGACCTGACCGTCCAGGCCACGCCGCTGCGCCCGTTGGAATGTAACCTGCAGCGGTTCTATTTCCCCGAGTGCAAGTGCTACGAGCTCGACCATCGCCATGCCGACCCAAAACACCGCAAACGGTTTTGGAACGCGGTCAGCTCCTTTGGGGCCTACTACCCGGCCAATATGTACACGATCATCCGTGAGAACGACGACGCCTTTTCGAGCCGCGACTGCGAGCCGCTGGTGCCGACGCTGGTGCCGCACGTCTATGCCAACCGCTTCCACGGCGGCGAAAAGACGATCTACACGCTCTACAACGCCACCGGGCATACGTTCTACGGACCGGCGTTGCGCCTCGACGTGCAACCGGGCGAGCATGTGGTCGAACTGCTCAGCGGCCGCGAGGTGGAGCGAACTGCGACGGCCGAGGGCTCGGTGGTTTCGCTGTACCTGGAACGCGACAACGTCGCTTGCCTGGTCAAGCTGCCAATCCGTATGACGGTTAAGCGAGCGGGCAACGTTGTCGACGTGACGGTGCGTGATCCGAACCCCGCCTGGCAGGTTACTCTCTGCGACGCCGACGGCCAGCCGTTGGTGAGCCGACCGGCCGGAAACGGTTCGGTACAATTGAACCTGGCCGAGCAGCCCAAGGGCGCCAAGCCAGCCGTGTGCGTGAAACTGCTCGACGGCAAGCGGCTGGTGGACGTTACCGAGGCCACGGAAAAGCGGTAGAATTGGCTGCGGGCCGACACGGCCCGGCTCGGATTGTTTCGTTTCAGATCTCTAACTCCTTCTCCGATGTCTGCACGATCTTCACTCAACGTGGTTCAATTGACGCCGCCTGGTCGCGGGGCCGTGGCCACGCTGTTGATCGAGGGGCCCGGGGCGGAGGAACTGGTGCAGACTCGCTTTCAGGCGAAGAGCGGTCGGCCATTGGCGTCGCATCCGCCGGATCGACTCGTCTTTGGGCACTTCGCGCTCCCCGTCGGACCGGAACCTGACGTGCCGCCGGGAGAGGAAGTCGTCGTCCGCCGCCATTCGCCCGAATCGGTCGAGCTCCACTGTCATGGCGGTTTTGCCGCCTTGAGCCTGATCCAAAAGGCCTTGGCCGAGCAGGGAGCCCGGATTGTCGGCTGGCAAGACTGGGTGCGCGAGCACCATGCCGACCCGATCACCGCGGCGGCATGGCTCGCCCTGGCCGGTGCGCGAACCGAACAAACGGCGATGATTCTCCTGGAACAGTACCAGGGGGCGTTACGCCGAGCGATCGCGGCGGTGCAGCAAGCCCTGGCCAGTGGGGATGCGAGTGCCGCCCTCGGGCAACTCCAAAACCTCTTGGTTCAGGCTCCAACCGGTCTGCACTTGGTTGAGCCGTGGCAGGTGGTTCTGGCCGGCCCGCCCAATGTGGGGAAGAGCAGTCTGATCAATGCCCTGTTAGGCTACCAGCGGGCGATCGTCCATCCAACCCCCGGAACCACACGCGATGTGGTCACCGCGATCACCGCCCTGGAGGGCTGGCCCGTGGAACTCTCCGACACGGCCGGTCTGCGCGAGAGCGCCGAGGTCATCGAGCAGGCCGGAGTGGCCTTGGCCCATCAGCGTCTGGCGGTGGCCGACCTCGTGGTGCTGGTCTTCGACCAGAGTCAGCCCTGGACCGAAGCCGACGAAAGCCTAGTCGCCGCTCAGCCTGCGGCCCTGGTCGTGTTCAATAAAGCCGATCTCCCTTCGCCGGCCGGGCTCGCGCGTCCGTCTGGGCTGGCCACCTCCGCGATCAAGGGGCAAGGAATCGAGCCCCTGATCCACGCGATCGTCCAACGGCTTGTGCCTCAGCCGCCCGCCCCGGGCACGGCCGTCCCATTCACTGCCGAACAGGTTCACCTTCTTCAGACTGCCCAAATTGCCGCTGAGCATGGCGATTTCCCCACGGCCACCGCAGTTCTAGAGCAGCTTTGGGACGGGTGTCTGCCGAAACAGAAGAAAAACGCAAAATCCTGTCTAGACTCGTCTTCTTAGGAATGAGTAGACTACGCCATCCAAGACTCTACTCAGAGAGAGGTGATTGGTCGGGTCTGAATGGGGGCTCTTTCCAGGGATGGGAGGTGCCCCGGGCCGGGCTGTATCCGCGGCAGGCGGTGATGAATCGCCTGTTGACGCTCCAGCGGTTCCGGAAAGTGGAGCGAAGTTCAGGAGGAACACGCAATGTCACGATGGATCCTACGAAGGCTCTGGCACGCTTGTTTGATCGGCGCGGTGATCGCCCCGTTGCCACTGCTGGCGGCCGACGAACTCCTGACCGGCCAATCGACCGGCCAACCAAACCCGGCTGGGCAACGCTCATTGGCGGAGATCCTGAGCCGTGGACGGCCCTCGACGCCGCCGGCGGTCGCCGCCCCGTCAGGCTTTGTGGCGCCGCGGGATTTCGGCTCGCAGCCGCTGACAAAGCCGTTCTCCGTCCCAGGGATGGAGCGGCCGGCCAGCGCAGCCGAGCCGTCCGCCTTGCCGTCGGCGTCGCTTTCGATCACGGATCTCTCCGTGCCGACCGAGCCGCCGATGATCAGCCTGCATGCGTTCGCCCCGACTGCTCCGGCCACTGGTCCCGCGGCCCCGGCTGCTCCGGCGGCGGTGGCGATGCCAATGAGCAAGCCTGAGGCGGTGGTAGAAACGGTGTCGGAGGTGTCGCTGGAGGCGTTGGGCGAGGCGATCAAGCCGGTCTCGTTCCTCGAAGCTAAGAACAAACGCGGCAAGGTGCAGTTGGCGGCGGGCGAGGAGCCCGTGGAGGCCGACGGCCCCAAGCAAGAATCGCTTCAACCGATCCCCGATCCGCAAAACGGCGATCCGGTCGAGATCGAGGCGGCCAGTTTCAATGGAGTCACGCCGGGCGTCACCTCCGTCAGTGACGTGCAGAAGGCCTGGGGTCAACCCAAGGAAACGGCCAACCGCAACAGCATGCAGGTCCATCTCTACGCCGTTGGACCGTTTGACAAGGTCGAGGTGAGCTTCTTTCAGGAGCGGGTGACCTCGATCGTGATCCGCTTGAACAAGCCCTTCCCGGCTCCCGCGGTCGCCAAGCAGCTCCAGTTGTCGGCGATCCGGCCGGTGTTCGTGTCCAATGCCTTAGGCGAGATCCTTGGCCAGTCGTTCCCCGAGCGGGGCGTGCTGTTTGCCTTTGAGCCCGGGGAGCCCCCGACCAAGCCGTCGATGAAAGTCTCCGAAATCATCCTCGAACCGATCACGGCCGAACCGTTCGTGCTTCGGGCGGAGACCAATGTCGACAGTCTTCTGGAGTTCAGCGCGAAGGATCTGGAAGTGGCGGTGCGACTGGATCCGACGAACGCCCGGGCGTACTGGCTTCAGGCCCGGGTGCTGTTCGCCCTGGAACAGCTCAGCCCGGCGTTGACGGCGGCCACGGAATCCGTGCGATTGGAGGGCGAGAATCCGCAATATCGGGTGATGCGAGCCCAGATCCTCGGTCAGCTGGGGCAATTCGCCGCCGCCGTCACGGAGGCTCAACGGGCCATCGAGACCAGCGACAAGCGGCCGCACATCAAGGCCCACGCCGTCTGCCTGCTGGGCGACCTGTACGGTTCCGGCCAGCAGCCCGACTACAAGAAGGCGATGGCCCAGCACACTGAGGCGATGCAGATCGCCGAACCGTTGGCCCAGAGTCCCCATCCGGCTATCCGCCTGGCCGCCAAGGAAGTGCTGATCAATTCGCACCTCGGAGCGGCCCACGACATCGCCTGGGGGAACTGGAACCAGAAGGAACTCGCGGTGAGCAAGTGGTTGGAGCGGGCCGCCGCCATCGCCGACGACATGGTGGAAAACGAACATGCCAGCGGCGAGCATCGCTTCCGCGTGGCCGTGCGGGCCCTGGCGGCCTGCGTTGGCGTGCAAGGCAAGCTCGATCCCACCCCCTGGGCGGAACTGATGGTCAAGTCGGCCGAAGGCCTGATCACTGCCAACACGACCGACGCCCAGAAGCAGCGGCTCCAGTGGGATCTGGCGATGGCCCTCTACGATGCCGTGCAGATCTACCAGATGCGCAACGAGAACGATCTGGCCTTGAAGTTCGGCCAGGTGGCGATCGGGCACCTCGAACAGAACTCCGGCCCGCGCGAGAGCGCCGACGAGTATTTGCTGGCTCGGCTTTACTTCCGCGTAGGCGCGATCCACGCCGTGGGCAAGCAAGACCACAAGGCGGCCATCGCCTGGTTCGACAGAGCCACGCCTGTCTTCGGCCGTGTGATGAACCAGATCGGCCCAAGCGAGTTCGCCCGCCTCGGCGAGACGTACGTCAGCATGGGTGTTTCCTACTGGGAAATAGGCCAGCGGGAAAAGGCCGTCGAGCTGACCGAGCAGGGGGTCGAGCTGATCGAACAGATGGTCCAAAAGGGGACCATGGAAGCGGCGTCGTTGGAAATCCCCTACAGCAACCTGGCCACGATGCAACGCACGCTCGGCAAGAACAAACAGGCCGAGGCCTTGCTGCAGAAGGCCAGCAAGGTCAAGGGAACCTCGTTGCGGTAGGTTGCCGAGCCGCCGCCAACCGTTTGAGCACGTTCTTTTCGCCGCCGTTTGGTGTAGAATTACCCTGACGGTTGTTTCACCAACATCCCCTTGAGGGTGGCGTCGTGCTCTTGCGGCTGTTCCTGTTGTTCACGCTCGTGCCCTTTGCCGAACTGGTCTTGCTGATCTGGATTGGCGAGCACACCAGTTGGCTGGTCACCCTGGCAATGATCATCCTGCCGGGGATGCTTGGGGCTGCCCTGGCCCGTCACCAGGGGTTGCGCTGCTGGCGGGCTGTCCAGGAACAAATCGCCCGGGGCGAACTGCCGACCGCGTCGCTGTTGGACGGGGTGATGATCCTCGTGGCCGCGATCCTCTTGATCACCCCCGGCCTGCTCACCGATCTGACCGGGCTGATGCTCCTGGTCCCGCCCGTCCGCCGCTTCATGCGAGAATCCATAGCCCGCCGGCTCCGTGCCCGGATCGTGGTCTTCTCCCAATCCCATATACGGCCTCAAAGGGAGGAAGACGAGCAGATCATCGACGTCGAGCACCAGCCTCCGCGGGATTCGCAACCCTAGTCCGCTCTGTCGACGGCCTTGCCGAGCAGCTATACTTGATAGAGTCTTAACGAGCCTTTCCCCCCGATTCGGCCGTGCGTGGCCAACCTGCCTCATGAACAATGCCACCGACAAGACCCCGACTCCGGCTTTCGAGCTCCAGCCATACAAGTCGCTCGACAACGAGGTGCTGACGAAGCGGATCAATGCCGTGCGGGCCAAGATGGACCGGCGGCTGTTGATCCTTGGGCACCACTACCAGCGGGATGAAGTGATTGCCCTGTCCGATCTCCAGGGCGACAGCTATCAGCTCAGCAAGCTGGCCGCGGCCAGCGAGGATTGTCGGGCGATCGCCTTCTGCGGGGTCCACTTCATGGCCGAGACGGCCGACATCCTGGCCAACCGGCCCGAGCGGCTCGCCCAACGCAACGGCGAGCGAGTCGCGGTGTTGCTCCCCGATCTGGCGGCCGGGTGTTCGATGGCCGACATGGCCGAGATCGAGCAGGTCGAGGACTGCTGGGAGCAACTGTCGACGGTGATCGACGTGGAGGACCTGACGCCGGTCACCTACGTCAACTCGGCGGCCAGCCTGAAGGCATTCTGCGGGCGCCATGGCGGGATCGTCTGCACGTCAGCCAATGCCCGGGTGGTGCTCCAGTGGGCTTTTGCCCAACGGCGGCGCGTGCTGTTCTTTCCCGATCAGCACTTGGGACGCAACACGGCCCTGACGATGGGCGTCACGCTCGCCGAGATGCCCCTTTGGGATCCCAACAAGGACGAGCTCGGCGGCAGCACGCGGGAAGCGATCGAAGAGAGCCGTGTGATCCTCTGGCAGGGACACTGCAGCGTGCACCAGATGTTCCTGCCGCAGCACATCGACCAGTTCCGCCAGCGTTATCCCGACATCAAGATCATGGTCCACCCCGAGTGCATGATGGAGGTGGCGGCCAAGGCCGACGAGGTCGGCTCGACCGGCAAGATCCTCCGCATGGTCGAGCAGGCGCCGCCCGGCACGCGGTGGGCGATCGGCACCGAATTGCACCTGGTCAATCGGCTGAAGCAACAGCATCCCGAGCAGGAGATCCACTTCCTCTCGCCGGTCATCTGCATGTGTTCGACGATGTACCGGATCGACCTGCCCCATCTTTGCTGGGCCTTGGAGAATCTCGCGGCGGGCACGCCGGTCAACGTGATCCGCGTGGACGACGAGACCGCTCGCGACGCGCTCAAAGCCCTGGAGCGAATGCTGGAGGTCAGCCAGGCGGCTGGCTAATCGCTATTTTCCCGGCGACCACTTGGGCGCTTCATCGGGGCCGGCGTCGCCTGTATCGAGCGACTTGCGCTGGCCATTGGGGAGGTTTACGTCCAAGGTCACCAACCCCCAGGTGCCGTTGATGCAGCGGGCCTGGGTGCCGACCTGAGCGCGACCTTTCGGGCCGGCCACGGTGAAGTGCAGGTTGGCGGTGCCGCACTCCTTCTCGATCAGGCCGCCGGGGAGCCAGGTGATGTCTTCAACCGGCTCGCCGAGCTGTTGGACGACTTGGGGATCCTTTTGGACCTGTTCAAGGGCCATGCGGTACGGCTCACTCGCCCGGATCGCGCCGAACTTGGCGTAGACAAAGCCCGCCCCCAGGCCTGCACAGACCAGGACGAGGACGCTGCCATAAACCAGGGTCCTCAACAGCCACTTTCGGACCGTTGCGCAACCCGTCCGCTGAACCTCCGCTCCTGCCTCACGACTCTTGCTGGTAGCATCCATGGGAAACCCTCCTCAGGATGCTGATCGGTTCGGGGAAGCGGGTTCGTCCGGTTTTTCTGTCGGCCTTTTTCCTGCGTCGGCAAGGAGTATTGATTGGGCAATTTGGCTACGGAGCCGGGCGGGGGAACAAGTTCGCCGCCATGCCGTCCCCCTCACAGGTATGGTGTTTGGTTTTTCGTGCGCATCGTCCAATCACCGTTTTGGGCCACAGGGACTAGGCCGATGGCTTGTCGGGCGACGTCCCGGCGGCGGTTGGGCAGGGCTTCTTCTCCGCCACCGGCTTGGGCTCGGGCTTGGCGACGACCTGGAGGTAGGCCAGGTCGATGTCGTGCCAGGCACGGCTGTTGTTGGCGTCGAACTGGACCAGGGCCCGGCCGCTGCAATTGACCGTCTTCACCTGGCCCACCGCGCCGAGGAAGCGGGCCAATTCCGGGCGATCGCCTTGGACGACCACGTATTGATCCGTGTACTGCCGCCGCAACTGTTCAATCTGTTCAGACTCCATGGCCGTCACCATGTCCCTTGTCCGAAGCCCCGTTACTTGTTGTCCTCGACCTTCCAACGCAGAAAGGCATCCAAGAAGCCCTGGATGTTGCCGTCGAGCACGTCGTGGAAGTTGGTCATCGCAAATCCGGTTCGGGCGTCTTTGACCCGTTGATCGGGGTGGAGGAAGTAGTTGCGGATTTGCGAGCCGAAGCCGACCTTGGGCATCAGGTTGTACTTGGCCGCTTGTTCAGCTTCCCGCTTTTCTTCCTCGACGCGGGCCAGGCGGGCACGAAGCATTTTCATGGCCGTGGCCCGGTTCTTGTGCTGGCTCCGTTCACTCTGGCAGGCCACGACGATCCCCGTGGGGGTGTGGATCAGGCGGATCGCACTGGACGTCTTGTTGACGTGCTGGCCGCCCGGGCCGCTGGCGCGATAGACTTGCTCTTCGATATCCACGTCGCGGATCTCGATGTCGACGTCGTCCGACACTTCCGGGGCCACGTCCACGGCGGCGAAACTCGTCTGGCGTTTGCCTTCCGCGTTGAACGGGCTGATCCGCACGAGCCGGTGGATGCCGCTTTCGCCCTTCAGATAGCCGTAGGCCATCGGGCCGCGGATGCCGATACTTGCGCTGGTGATCCCCGCTTCTTCGTTGTCTTGCCGGTCGAGCACCTCGACCTCGTAGCCGTTGGCCTGGGCCCAGTTGATGTACATGCGCAGGAGCATCTCGGCCCAGTCATTGGCATCCACGCCGCCATCCCGGGCGTTGATCGTCAGCAGGGCCGGATTCGTATCCAGCGGACCGCTGAGCAGGGCCTTGGTCTCCAGGTCCTCGACCATCCGCTCCAGCCGGGCCAGGGTTCCGGGCACCTCGGCGGCAAACCCCTCGTCCTCCTCGGCCATCTCCAGCATCGCCCCCAGGTCGTCGGTCGCCTGGAGGGCCTCGTCGAGCGGCTTGAGGAGTGTCTTGACCGTCTTTAGTTCGACGACGGTCGCTTGGGCCGCCTCCTGGTTATTCCAGAAGTCGGGGGAGGCCATCCGCTGTTCGATCTTCTCGGCTTGGGAACGCTTGGCGTCGTAGTCAAAGAGAGTCCCTCAGTTGGAGGATTCGGCTTCGAATCGCTTCCGCCCGGTCTTTGACTTCCTTATCCATGACATGTTCCTATCTGAGGGAGGATTTTTGGCTCGTAAACCAGTAATTATAGCGAACTACGAGGATTGCGAAAGATAAGCGGAAGAGACGGCAGGCCGCGGGGCTGTGGTTATCAGCTCACCAATTTGTTGGAGGACGTGAAGCGAACCCCAGAGCTTCGCGCACCCTGCGGCTGCGAAGAGGCGATCTCGCCCCCCTCTGATGCTGTTGCTCTAGCGATCTACCCCTCACAGGTATAGCCTGTGTTGTTTCGTGCGTGGGGACTTCGCATGCGGCCAAAAATCATGAACAATTTCAATATTCCGAAGTCATTGCGAGGCAGGACTTTGCGTCGACGGTGTCGGACGTAAGTGTGTAACTCTGCGGAGCTATGTCGCAAAGGGCTCACCGCCGATCGCAAGATTCTGCCCATCTCATGGTGAAATGGAATGCCCAACGCCACGCTCCAACGACGATGAGTCTGTCTGGAAAGCTTCCTTCTCCCGCTGCGAGGGTGTCTCGCGGGGGCTTTCCCGACAGCCGCCAAGCGCATGGTGTCAGACAAGCCATTGGGGGGTATCGAATTGTCAAAGATCTAGTTGCAGGAGATATGATGTCTCCAATCGCGATCTTAGCAGATCGGCTGGCCCAATTTCTAGAGGCGTGATCCATTTCAGGGCAACTTGTCCTCGAATCGGTCGCCCGCTATAGTGACGCAGCGTTTCCTCACCGTGTGATGTATCCATCAAGCTGAGAGCCAGGACTGGACGATGACCGCGCTCTTTCAACTGTTTGCCTGGGCCTGCGGCATTGGCTCGGTGGTCTGCTTCATCCTGGTGCTGATCGAGATGTTCCAGCGCGGCTACATCGGTCTGGCCGTCACCTGCATTGTGCTCTCGGTCTGCTGTGGGATCGGCGGGCTGGTGGGCTTCATTGCCGGCTGGGCCAAGGCCTGGGAGTGGCAGATCGAGCGTCTCATGATCTGGTGGACGACGTTCGTCGTGGGCGGGGTGGTGGCCTCCATGCTCAGCGGCGCTTTCCGGTTTTTGGGGTCGGCCTTCCGCGGAGCCTTTTAGTTCCGCT
>JBDKTH010000440.1:0-2447 GCA_039680305.1 Thermoguttaceae bacterium
GGAATTCGCTCGACGGGCGGTTGGGGCGAGGCCTGGTACTTCTGGACGCCCGTGCTCCACAGTCACGTGGGCTACGCCATTGACGATCCGCTCGATCAGGACGTTCCCAACAACGCCACCGGCCGGACCTACAACGATCTGATCTTCGCAAACCTCATTTGGGACGTGAATCCGAAGCTCGTCGTGGGGGTTGAAGCCACGATCTGGGAGACCTTGTACAAGACCCAGAGCCCCGGCGAGTCGACACGCTTCGAATTCGTCGTCAAGTACGGGTTCTAGCACCGGCCGGCCCACGCAATCCTCCTCAGGGCCCGGCGATCCTCGCAGGATCGCTGGGCCCCTTGTGTTTCCTGTTCCTCTCCAGAGGCGACCGCCTTCCCAGGCAGATCTCGGAACTCACCAGACTTTACCGATTGCGATGGACTCTTCGGGCGTCAAAGTTTGCCGTCTTTTCGATCTGTAGCGATCAAGCAAGGAGTATGAAGGGCGCCTGATGTGAGAGTTGTCTGACATCTCGCGATCCCGTCAAGTCCCGGGATTCTCTCGACGATACCAGGTAAAACGGGTGGCCTGGCCCTCCTCGGAGACGCGAGGCCTCGTCCGGATCCCGGCCTTGCGGGGCAACAGCGATGAAGAGTGCCGTAGTTCTGGCGTGGCTTCTGGTCGGTCTTGGGGCAGCAACGCTCTCGGCTTACGAACCGGCCTCACGGTTCGAGGCGTCTGGAGGGCAAAGGCTGCGGGAAATGCCCCGGCGCCTGCCAACCGTGGTGAGCCGTCTCCCGCCGGTCGATGCTCCGGAAGGGAGGCTCATGCAGTGGGTAATCCCGGCGCCGATGCCGTTGCTTTCGGGCGAGCCGGCCGCCGAGGCGCCGGCCCGCTCCTCGTCTCCGGCCACTCCCGCCGCCCAACAGGCCTCTCCTTCTCAATCCACTTCGACCAGCCCATCCGACGCCAGTGAAAAAACGCCGACGAAGGAGGAAGCGAAGGCCGAGGGAAAGGAAGACAAGACGCAGGAGAAGAAGGAGGACGACCAGAAGAAAGAAGAGGAGGAAAAGAAGAAGGAGGACAAGCTCAAGGACGAGATGAAGAAGCTCGTCTGGACCAAGGGCGACTTCAAGGTGGTTCCCTATGGCATCCTCTGGGCCAACACGGCCTGGGAAACCAGCCGGACCTTTCCTGGGAACTTCACGTTCTATGCCCTCTCGTCAGAGGACAATGGGGAAGATGCCTACTATGTGGATGCCCGTTCCACCCGGCTGGGAATCGATATCACGGGCCCGCAGCTCTGGGTGTGCGGGGCCTGTGCCGACACGGGCGGCAAGGTGGAGTTGGACTTCCAAGGGCAGGCACTGACCGAGAACCGGGGGACGGTGCTGCTTCGCCACGCCTATGTCGAAGTCAAGGACGACACATACCGGCTGCTCGCCGGCCAGACCTGGGACGTGATCTCGCCGTTGTACCCGGGGATGCTGATGTACTCGGTGGGGTGGGGGGGCGGGAACATCGGGTTTCGCCGCCCGCAGTTCCGTGCCGAGCGGTTCTTCGCCATCTCGGACACCAGGCTCCTGACCCTGCAGGGTTCGCTGAACCAAAGCGTGTTCACCCCCACCGACTTCCCGACCACGGCCGGCGTTCGAGGGCAGCCAGCCGGCTGGCCGGTCGTCGAAGGACGCGTGGCCATGACGCTCGGCCAGCGGGGTGAAGGCTGTCAGCCGATCGTCTTCGGGGTGTCCAGCCACTTCGGGGAGCAACTGTATGACTTCTCCGCGCCCGATCCACGCAACGACGTTGGCCGGAAAACCTGGTCGGTCAACGCCGATGTCCGGATCCCGATCACGCCGCGTTTCGGCTTCCAGGGAGAAGCGTTCACGGGCGAGAATCTCGGGCCGTTCCTCGGCGGAGTCATCCAAGGCATCAATCCTGTCACCCGGGAGACGATTCGCTCGACTGGCGGCTGGGCCGAGGTCTGGTACTACTGGACCTGCGCTCTGCACAGCCACGTTGGCTACGGCATCGACGATCCCCGCGACCAAGACGTTCCCGCCAATGGCCGGACCTACAATGACTTCCTCTTCGCCAACATCGTCTGGGACTTGACCAAGCAGTTCAACATCGGCGTTGAGTTCACGTCCTGGGACACGCACTACCGGGACTTGAGTCCCGGCGAGTCGGAACGCTTCGAATTCGTCGTCCGGTATGGGTTCTAGGGGGCCGTCCAGAAATAACTTGGAGAATTGACCTACTGGAAAGAGAGAATCCGCCGAGCTTTCGACGCTGGGCAATCCGCGGCCAATGGCGATTCTCTCTTTCTCAGGGGGGCGGACGATCGCGTGAGCCAGTGTCCTCTGGTTGGGGGAATGGTCCTCCAACCCGCCTCCGCAGCCGGCCGGAGCTCCGCGGATCGCCCCCAGGTTTAGGGAGAGAATTGTGGAAAGCCTCACGTGTTG
>JBDKTH010000573.1:0-2333 GCA_039680305.1 Thermoguttaceae bacterium
CATTTCTCTAAACCTCACCCCACCCACCAGACGGGATAGCGTTTTGCGTTAACTCCTTCCTCCTAACTCCTTTTTCCTACTAGAAATTGGGCCAGCCGTTCTGCTAGGCTGATTCCTGGCAGCCCAGAAGGCGAGCCGCTTTGATCTTTGGCAATCGACGCTTTCGACAAATCGCCCTCGCGCTCGGCGTACGCCCGTCCGGCCCAACCCAAGCGCCGCTTGGCGGCTGTGCGCATGACCTGTGGTCCTTGGGAGCACGGGCCAGGGATTTCCCGATCACGGAAACCATGCGGGGGGAGGTAAACCTAGGTGGTACATATCGGACCGAATTACGTAGTCACCCATGAATTATGCAACACACCCCCACTTTCAGGTTAGTTCACTTACATCTTTTCGTGAAAATGCAACTACCTGGATAGCAGTCACTTACGAATGCGCGCCGCGACGCAAAATTTGCATCACAACACGTGAGGCTTTCCACAATTCTCTCCCTTAACCTGGGGGTGATCCGCGGAGCGCCGGCTGGCTGCGGAGACGGTTTCCAGGGTCATTCCCCCAGATAGAGGAAGCTGGCTCAGAGTGCCAGACGAACGAAACGGCTCAGAGATAGCGGTCGAGGATCCGGCGGCTGGCCGCGTCGAGCAGACGTACGTCGGGGATCAGATAGCGAATCGCGTGGGCATCGATGATCACGGCCGCCTGGTTGCCCAGCCGATGCACGTCGTCTTCGCTATTCACATAGAAGACCGTATCGCCGCGGTCGGTCTGGACGTGCCACTCGGAAGGATCGTCGTGGGATGAGATCCGTTCGACCCGGCGAATGATCGGCAGGAACTCGCGTTGCTCCAACTCTTCTTCCAGGATCTGGCGGGTCTGCGGCGCCAAGTGTTCCAGACTCTCCAGACACAGCAGTTCGCGTCCCGTGGCGTCGCAGACGGCGATCCAGTGGTCTGGGTCGGACAAGGGAAACAGGCGGATCGGCTCGACGCCGACATGCTCGCCGCCGTCATCGGTCAACATCACCAGCCGCCCCGTCGCGTCATGCCGGAAGCTGAGACCGCTGGGCAGGGCCCCGTAGGATTTAACGTCTTCCTGTTCCATGGTAAACCTTCCAGGTGCAAACAGGCGGAGCAAGCCGACTGTGGTCGTCAATCGATGTCGCGTTCCGGCGCCGAGAGATGATACGTTTCCTCCCGCGACTGCCGCGACGAGCTGGGCGTCCCGTCGCCCATCTCCTGCTGAGCTCGATAGAGCCGGGCATACACACCGTCGGTCGCCATGAGCGTCTCGTGCGTGCCGATCTCGACGATCTGCCCCCGGTCGAGCACCACCAGCCGGTTGGCCCGGCTGAGCGTGCTCAAGCGGTGGGCGATGGCGATCGTCGTCCGCCCGCGGATCAGGTTGTCCAAGGCCAACTGGATTTCGCGTTCCGTCTCGGTGTCCACCGAACTGGTGGCCTCATCGAGGATCAAGATCCGCGGATCGATCAACAGCGCCCGAGCAATACTGATCCGCTGGCGCTCGCCGCCGGAGAGCGACTGACCGCGTTCGCCCACCATCGAGTCGTAGCCATCCGGCAGGCGGAGGATGAACTCGTGGGCGCGAGCCGCCCGCGCGGCGGCCACAATCTCGTCCATCGACGCCTCGGGCCGGCCATAGGCAATGTTCTCGGCGATCGTCCCGTAGAACAAGAACGGCTCTTGCAGCACGATCCCGATGTTGCGGCGATACTCTTCCACGGGGAAGGAGCGGATATCGGTGCCGTCGACCAGCACGGCCCCTTCGGTGACGTCGTAGAAGCGGCAGACGAGGTTGACCAGCGTGGTCTTGCCGGCCCCACTCGGCCCGACCAGGCCGATCATCTCGCCCGGCCGGATCGCAAGGTTGATGTTGTCGGCGATCGTCCGGCTGCCGTAACGGAACCCCACGTGGTGGAATTCGATCTCCCCGCGCACGCGGCCGGGATGGACCGGCTTGACCGGTTCGGGAACGGTCGTCTTCTGGTCAAGGATGGCGAAGACCCGTTGGGCGCTGGCCCCTGCCCGCTGGAAAGCGGCCACCACCCGGCTCATCGCGTCGAGCCGCGTATAGAACCGGCCGATGTAGGCCACGAACGCCGTGAGCACGCCCACGGTGATCCGTTGCTTGAAGACCAGCCACGCGCCAAAGGCCCAGATCACCAGCAAGCCAAAATCGGTCAACAGGACGATCATCGGCCCGAAGAACGACCAGATCGTGTTCACCCGGTCGTTCGACGTCAACACCCGGTCGTTCGCCCGGCGGAACCGCTCGATCTCCCGCTGCTCCTGGGCAAACGCCTTGACGACCCGAAT
>JBDKTH010001162.1:0-4575 GCA_039680305.1 Thermoguttaceae bacterium
GAACACGGCGATCACGGGGGCATGGTCCGAGGGTTTTTCGCCTTTGCGCTCCTCGCGGTCGATCTCGGCATGCGTCGACCGGTGGGCCAACGGCTCGGTGGCAAAGATATGGTCGATGCGAAGACCGTTGTTCTTGGGGAACCCCAACATCCGGTAGTCCCACCAGGAGTAGATGCCGCCCTCGGGATGGTGCTTGCGCACGACGTCGATCAGTCCCCAGAGGCGGATCTGTTCTAAGGCGTCCCGTGCTGTCTCGTGAAACAGCACGCTCTCAGCCCATTGCGCGGGCCGGGCCACGTCGCGCTCGTCGCGGGCCACGTTGAAGTCGCCGCAGAGCACCAACGGCTGGGACGGTACGTAGCGGCTCTCAAGATACTCGCGCAGCCGTGCCATCCAGGCCAGCTTGTACGCATACTTCTCGGTGCCGACCTGCTCGCCGTTAGGAAAGTACGCGCTGATCACCCGGACGCCGTTGATTTGGACCGACAACAGCCGGGCCTGCGGATCGCCGATGCCCGGCAGGCCCCGTTCGACGTCCTCGGGTTCCTCCCGGCTGAGGATCGCCACGCCGTTGTAGGTCTTCTGCCCAAACACGGCCGCGTGATAGCCCGCCTCACGCACCGCGTCGGACGGAAACGCCTCGTCGGTCACCTTGAGTTCCTGCAAGCAGACGACGTCCGGCTGGACCTTCTGGAGCCAGCGCAGCAGACGTTCCAGGCGTGCGCGAATTGAGTTGACATTCCAGGTGGCGAGCTTCATAGGTTTCCCATCAACACCCGAGTCGGAGACGCTCCTTCGCGGAGCACGCCGACAAGGACAAAAGCAAGAGGCACGGGACGCATCGGTCCCGTGCCTCGGAGTGTTTGTCAGTCGCTACGCAACGCGAGGACTTAGAGGCTCTTGCCAACCTTGCGGACCAGGTCCACGGTGCGGCAGCTATAGCCCCACTCGTTGTCGTACCAGCTCACCAGCTTGAAGAACTTGCTGCTCAGGCCGATGCCGCTGCCGGCGTCGAAGATGCTCGAGTGGGCGTCGTGGATGAAGTCGCTCGAGCAGACGTCGTCGCCGGTGTAGCCGAGGATGCCCTTGAGGTACGTCTCGCTGGCCTTCTTCATGGCCGCCGCGATCTCCTCGTAGCTGGTTTCCTTGACGGTCCGCACGGTCAGGTCGACGACGCTGACCGTCGGGGTCGGCACGCGGAAGGCCATGCCGGTCAGCTTGCCCTTGACCTCGGGGATCGCCAGGCCCACGGCCTTGGCGGCGCCGGTCGTCGAGGGGATGATGTTGATCGCTGCGCTGCGGCCGCCCTTCCAATCCTTCTTCGACGGGCCGTCGACCGTCTTCTGGGTCGCGGTGTAGCTGTGGACCGTGGTCATCAGGCCTTCCTCAATGCCGAAGCCTTCCTTGAGGAGGACGTGGACGACCGGGGCCAGGCAGTTGGTCGTGCAGCTGGCGTTGGAGATGATGTTGTGCTTGGCCGGATCGTACTTCTGGTCGTTGACGCCCATCACAATCGTGATGTCTTCGTTCTTGGCGGGAGCCGAGATGATGACCTTCTTGGCGCCGGCGTCGATGTGGCCCTTGGCCTTGGTGGCATCGGTGAACAGGCCGGTCGATTCGACGACGATGTCCACGCCCAGATCTTTCCACGGCAAGGCGGCGGGGCCTTCCTTGACGGCCAGGCACTTGATCTTCTGGCCGTTGACGACCAGCGTGTCGTCCTCGGCGAGGCTGGCGTTGGACTTCTCACTCACGACCGTCCCCGGGAACTTGCCCTGGGTGGAGTCATACTTCAGCAGGTAGGCGAGGTTATCGGCCGGGACGAGATCGTTGACGGCGACCACCTCGATCTCCTTGCCCAGCAGCCCCTGATCGCAGATCGCCCGGAAGACCAACCGACCAATGCGGCCGAACCCATTAATACCAACACGAATTGCCACAGCGTAGCTCCTTTGAAAGAAACTGTGCCCAACCAAAAAGGGGGACTCTCGTCATGATCTGGCCGACACTCGGCCCCGCAGGCCCATAAGAAAGGGGCAATTATACGTAGTCCACGCCCAGGCTTCAACTGCCGGGGCCGCGGGGGGCAGCGGTCCGGTCACTTTTCCTCGTCGGCTTTCTCTTCTTTGTCGGCCGACTTGGCCCGCTTGCCAGCCTTTTCGCGACCGGCAGCGGCCTTTGCCGGCTTTTCCTCCGACGACTCCTCGGCAGCCGGCTCCTCGGCCTCCCCACGCTTGCCTGCGGTGCGTGTGGTCCGGCGGGGCTTGCGGACGTCCTTGGTCTCGGTTTTGTCGGCCTTGTCGGTGTCGGCGTCCTTATCTTTGTCAGCGTCCTTGTCTTTGGGGGCGTCCTTGTCCTTGTCGGCCTTGGCGTCCTTCTCGTCGGTCTTGGGTTCGGCCGGTTCGTCGTCATCCCCCTTCTTGCCGCGGGTCGACCGTCGCCCCGTGGCCTTTTTCTCCTTCTCCGCTTGGGCCATGGTCAGCGGCTCGGTCAGGACGACCTTCACCTCGTTGGCCACTGCACCCGTGGGAGCGACCTGCTTGCCCCGGATCTCGACCTTGTCCCCCTTTCTGGCGATCGTATAGGCCTTGGAGCCCTCTAGCTCGATGTCGATCTCCAGCTCTTCGACGAGTTCCACCGTCAGGTTGGAACGGAAATGGAGATTGTTGGGGATCATCACCGAGGACTTCCCCTTTTTGTTCGTCCCCGCAAACTGCCCAACAATATCGAACCGCTCGGTTGCGGCTCCGCTGCCCGCCCCAGGCGCGGGCGCTCCGGCGGCCGGAATTCCCCCTTGGAGACCTCCACCGCCCTGTGCAGGAAACGCCCCCATGGGCCTAAGCTCGGTGGGGGTGACGATGGTCAGCTTGGCGATCTTCTCCTCGATCAGGCTCCGGCGCTTGTCCACGTCGCCGCTCAAGGCGACCACCATGCCCTGCTGGAGGAAGTCAGGCTTGGCCTTGCCCGTGACCGAGACCTTGGCATTCGCCTCCACCTGGACGATCCAGGTCTGATTGGTCGGCGTGGTCATCTTGATATAACCGGGCATCACGGCCTCGATCGTTCCGGCGGTTTCCACCGGGGGGCCCGAGACCTGCTGACGTGTCTGCCGTCCCTGATTCTGTTGTCGGCCCCGCCCTTGCCAGCCCTGGGCCGAGAGCCACTGCACCTGGGCGAAAAGCGTCAGGCTTGCGATCACACCCCCTACCACCCAGCGAATACCAGTGCGTGTCATGAGTAAACCTCGCGGAAAGCGGAAAAAGGAGGCCCAGGGCAGGGTCGCACTGCCAGGGCGTGGACTCTCCGGAACACCTGCGGCCAAGGTTCCATACCTATGAGAATAACGACCCGTCAAGCGTTTGGCCAGCATTCGGCCCCTTTCCGTCCGACCACACGGCACCTTACAATCGTAGGTCAAGGCTCGCTGCGGTCGGGGAGGAGCGAGCCCAACTCCCTTTCGACCCTTGATTGACCGAGACACCATGATTTCAGAGCAAGGCCGGATCACGGTTCCCAAATTCATGGCCATGAAGGCCGCCGGGCAAAAGATCACCATGCTGACCGCCTATGACTACACTATGGCCCGTCTGGTCGATTCGACCGGGATTGAAGGGATCCTGGTAGGCGACAGCCTGGGAATGGTCATTCAGGGGCATGCGACCACCCTCCCTGTCACTCTCGATCAGACGATCTACCACGCCGAGATGGTGGGCCGGGCGGTCGAGCACGCCCTGACCGTGGTTGACATGCCCTTCCCCACCTTTCAACTCGGGCCCCAGAAGGCGATCGAAAGCGCCGCGAGGATCCTCAAGGAGACCAGTTGCCAGGCCGTCAAGCTGGAGGGGGGCACCGATCAGGCGGACGTCATCGCCGCCCTGGTTGGCGCCGGCATTCCGGTCATGGCCCATTGTGGCCTGCGCCCGCAAAACGTGCATCAACTTGGCGGCTATCGCGTCCAGCGGGATCGTGAGCGATTGACCGCCGACGCCTTGGCCGCGGAGCAAGCCGGCGCGTTTGCCCTCCTTCTGGAGTGCATCCCGGCCGAACTGGCCGCTCAGATTACCGCCGCCGTCAAGATCCCCACGATCGGCATCGGTGCCGGTGCCGGCTGCGACGGCCAGATCCTGGTGTTCCACGACCTGCTGGGCCTGGGGACCGGCCGTGTCCCACGCCATGTGAAGGTCTACGCCGAACTGGGACGCTTGGCCACTGAGGCGATCACCCAGTATCGCGACGAGGTCCGCCAGCAGGTCTTTCCCGGCAAGGAGCAGACGTTCCAGTAGAATTCCGCGCGGGCTGGCGGGGGCGAGTGATCGGCGATCAGCTTTCAGCAGTCAGCTTTCAGCAGTCAGCTTTGGCTCTTCGCTGGGTGCCTGTGGCTGATGGCTGACCGCTGTTAACGTTTCTTCAGCATCACGACGAACGTGATGCCGGGGTCGACCATGCCTAGGGTCACGGCCACCATGGCGGAAAAGCCGAACGTGAAGTGGCGACCGTAGAGGAAGTTCTGCGCGACCATCGCCAGGGTGACGGTCCCGGCGCCGGCCATGGCGGTGATCTGAACGCGTTGCTTCT
>JBDKTH010000883.1:0-8456 GCA_039680305.1 Thermoguttaceae bacterium
GGGCGTGGCGATGGCGACCGCATCGATCGTCTTGTCGTCCAAAACCTTGCGCAGGTCGGTGTGGGCAGCGACCGTGTGATTCTGCTCCTTGAGCAGTTGGACGCCATTCTCCAGGATCGCCGGATCGACGTCGCACAGAGCGACGACCTTGGCTCCCGGCACGCGATTGAGAGCGCTGATGAGTTGGCGTCCTCGACCGCCGACGCCCCCGACCGTGTTGATCCCGCCGAGCCCGATGATCGCCATGCGGACCTCGTCGTTGGGCGACCGCCCGCCGCCGAGCGCCAGCCGCGGCAAGCCCAACGCCAGGCCTGCGGCCATGGAATGTTTCAGGACGTCTCTACGTGATATGCGTTTCATCGCTTGGCTCCCGACTCGAAAGGGTTGGTGGCTTCTTGCAGTATATCGTGACTTTATGTTACGAACCTAGAACATTGTGAAAGTCTTTACGAAGAGGAGGGTTCGGGGTTCAGGGTTCAGGGTTCAGGGGGGCACGGGTGCAGGAGTTCAGGGGTGCAGCAGTCAAAAGTCAGAGCTTCGAGAAGACGTTCGCGTGAAGACCCTGAACCCTGAACCCTTGGGCTGCGGCCATATCGCGATGGGAAACTATCTCAAAACGTCAGGGCAAGCACCCCCTCCAGGAGAAGGGCTTAGCGATCGTCTCCAAGGAAAACACTTGATCGGTGTGCTACTTTGGGCCGGCCGCGACTGGCGACACGCGGCAGCGGCCGCCGGACGAGGTGAAGAATAGCACGTTCTTGCCCGCCTCCACGGACGCGTCGCGGTCTGCAGCGCCGGGCGAGGCGATCCGCCACGAGCCCGGGGCAAGTCCTGCACACAGCACCTGGATCGCAGGACTGCCTTTGGGGACGTCGATCTCCAAGGGCGTGCTTAGCAGTTCCGCGTCCTTGGCGAGCACCACCACGCGGTCGGCAATCTGGACGTGGATTACGCGATCGGACTGGCCATGTTGGACGGGCAGCGGCTCGGCGTCGCAGGCTTGCAGGACGGCCAGGAAGCGGTCGTGCGTCTGCGACTGCTTGGGCGAGACCAGGATCCGGTGCCCGTTGGCCTCCGGCGCAGTCGGCACCGGCGGCGTGAACGCCCGGCCGAACACGCTGTTGGCCGCCTCGCCGCTGAGGATTTCGATCGTGCGGGCGTCGCGGGCGGGCCAGAGCATGCGCACGTCCAAAAAGCCCTTCACGCCGCCTGCGGCATTCCAAAGCGTGACGCCGTCGGTGGTTTTTTGCGGCGGGTTCAAGGTGTTGAGCTGCCAGGTCTTCTTGTACTCCGGGCGCGCCGTCGTCATGTCGTCCAACACGATCATCGCCGCCGGATTGCCGGGCCGGTTCAGGTTGAGGAAACAGAAGCGTCGCGTGTAGGCGGCAACCTTCGCCGAATAGGCCCCTTGGAGATCGGCGCAGAAGTAGCTAAAGAGCGGCGTTTGGGACGATGGACCGAATCCGCACGAGACGACCTTGCCGTAGTTGAACGTCGGATCGGTCGTTGCCTGCTGCGGCGTGCGGGGGTAGGTCTGAATGAACCGCGAACCGCCGTCGTTGGCCAGTCCTCGGGAGATTTTCTCCTGCGGGTCGAGCACCAGCATCATGCTCTGGGCGACGGAACGCTTGGCGAAGTTCATGTCGTACGGCGTGCCGTAGAACTTGTACTGGCCAAGCTTGGCGACCTGCAAGCCGCGGTAGTAGATCTGCAGCGAACCGGCGTCGGCATGCTGGTGGTTGCCGAAATGGTAACCGCCGCCTTTGACCTCGGCCACCACATCGGGCGAGTCGAGCCCCATGTGCCAGCCGGTCCGGGCGACCATGCCGCCGAGCACGGGACCGAAATCGAGTGTTTGAGGCAGCGAATCGAGGCTCGGCTCGGCCTTGATCGCCGGATCGTTGAGGAGCAGAAACAGCACCGCGTCGCCACGCGGGCCGCCCTGGCGCAGGAACTCGCCCTTGAGCACCGGATCGCGATTGTAGGCGTAGCAGAGCAGGGCGGTGCGCGCGTAGCTCCAGTACTTGCCGCTGGGCACGCCGTCGCCGTCGCGCAGCATTTCGCCGCTGGGCAGACGCATGTAGAGCCAGTACTTCGGCACGGTCTTGATGTTCGCGTCGAACACCTCGCGCCCGCACATGCGGCGGAAGAGCCACGCCGCGTGCATCTCCCAACCGAACCGGTATGCCGCATAGCTGATGCCCTGGTTGTGACGCGGCGATTGGTACTCGAAGCGGCGCATGGGCACGAGCTGTTCGAGCACCGCATAGGCGCAGTACTGGTAGGGCAGGGGATCTTCGTCGTAGATCGCGATCGACATGGCCAGCAGGTCGCGGTTGATCTGCGCCTCGTTGCCGTGGCCGTTAATGATGCTCTGCTTGAACGGCGGCCAGCCGCATTCCATCTCCTCGGCCAGCCGCATCAGGTGGCGGCGGAGCGTCGTGCGCTCGTCCGCCGTCAGGATGCCGTAGCACCAGTCGTAGACGCAAGAGCCGGCATAGATCGCCGCCCCGACTTCCCGCGTGATGTCCAACAGATTGCCGAACTCGACGCGCGGCAAGTAGGCGAGCATCAGGTCGGCGGCCTCGCGCCCCGCCTTGGCGTCGCGAGCGGCGAGGTAGCAGAACGCCTTGGCGACGGCCGCTTGTTCCAGCCGCGTGTTGTAGCTTATCTCGCGATCCTTTTCCGGTTTGAAGACAAACGGCTTCGCGGCCAGATCGCGCACCTGCTGCCAGTGCGGCTTGTGCTCCGGATGCTCCAGGCCGGACCGCACGCGAGCGAGCGACTCCGCATTTACCCACAGCCGTGGATGGGTCGCCGGGGGAACGACGCTGGGACGGTAGACCGCCACCTCCTTGGGCACGACCGGCGGTCGGTAGGGACTGACCTCCAGCCGGTCGAGCCGGACGCCGGCCGGCAGCCAGAGGCGGATCTTCTGCGTCTTGCCGCTGAACTCGAACGTGCCGGTGTGCTGACGGCACGACTCGGGACTGCTCCACGGCACGAAGACCACCCGCCGCGTGGGCCGCTGGCCGTCGATCTGGAACTGCGCACTGAGCGACTCGAACTTGCTCTTGGCTTTGCGCATCTGCTCCACGCCAACGGCGTCGGCGGCAGCGACCGTCGTGAGGCTGTAGCGCCCGGCCTGGGGCACGCGGACGGTCAACACCAGGTCGGGCTCCGTCTGCGCATCGTCCAGCGACGCCTTGAGGCCGGACTTCAGGGCCACGCCTTTTTTGCCCGAGAACGATTCCTGGGCGACGATCTCCGTTCGTGCAGAATGAAGCTGGGCGTCTTCGGCTTCGAACACGGCGCCGGAGGCGACCGTGGATGCCGCTTCCAACGCGATCGCTGCAACGAGGCATACCAAGGTGACGATTCGTTTCATGATGTGTAACAGCCTCCAGGGTTGTCGACAGGTACGGTGATTCTACTCTCGCGAGGCCCAAACAGCAAACTCGCAACTCCTTGACGCCGAATGGTCGCGGAGGTATTGGTAGAAGCAGCGTCGCGGACCGTGCCAATTGTCATGACCATTCAAGGGTAGGCGAACTGATGTTTTCATCCAAGGGCCTGAAACCGGTTGTCCTGTTTCTTTTGTTTACAATCGGCGGATTTACGAGCGTGTCGCTCGCACGTCCGGTCAACTACGACGAATCGAAAGTCCCGCCCTACACCCTGCCAGACCCGCTCACCTTCCGGGACGGGACCAAACTGACGTCGCCCGCCGAGTGGCCCAAACGGCGGGCGGAAATCGTCGCCCTCTTCGAAGACCAGATGTACGGTCTAGTTCCCGCTCCTCCGGCGATCATGCGTCTGGAGGTGCTCGAAAGCAGCGATGTCCTCGGCGGCCGCGCCGTGCGCAAGCAGGTACGCATGTGGTTCCGCAAAGACAACACCGGTCCGAAGGTCGACTGGATCTTCTTTATCCCCAAGAACGCCCCGGGCCCCGTCCCCGCGTTCATCGGACTGAACTACCATGGCAACCAGGAGTTGGACGCGGACCCGGCGATCCGCATGTGCGAAGGTTGGCTCCGCAACAATCCCAAGCATTTCGTCACCGACCATCGCGCTACCGAGAAAGGCCGCGGGCTGAATACCGAGACCTGGCCCGTTGAGACACTCGTCACGCGCGGCTATGCCTTGGTCACGGCCTGTTACGGTGACATCGCCCCCGACGACAAAGACCTCTATACCAACGGCGTGCACGTGCTGTTCCCGCCGTCGACGCCCGGCGTCGGCAACCACACGACGGCGCTGGCGGCCTGGGCCTGGGGCTTGATGCGCGGGATGGATATGGTGGAAAAAGAGCCGGCCATCGACCGCAAACGCGTAGCGGTGATCGGATGCTCGCGTCTGGCCAAGGCCGCGCTGTTGGCCGGCGCGAAGGATGAACGCTTTGCAGTGATTATTCCCAATCAGACCGGCGGCGGCGGCGTGCCGTTGGCCAAGCGGGACTACGGCGAGAATGTTTCGACCCAGAACGCGATGTTCCCCTACTGGTTCTGCGGCAACTTCCGCCAGTATAGCGACAATGAGGCCGCGATGCCGTTCGACCAGCACATGCTGCTGGCGGCCTGCGCCCCGCGCAAGCTCTACGTCTCCAGTTTCCCCGGCAAGTGGTTCGACCCCTACGGCGAGTTCCTCAGCATGAAAGCGGCCGAGCCGGTCTGGCAGTTCCTGGGGCATCCCGGACTGCCCGCCGCCAAGTGGCCGGAGGAAATGGCCCCGGCGATGAGCACGCATCTCGGCTATCACCGCCGTCCCATGGAACATGGGATCGCCAGGTACGACTGGCAGTGTTACCTCGCCTTCACCGATCGCGCGTTCAACCAAACCATCGACTGGCAACCCGAGAAAACCGACCTCTGGCACGGCTTTACGCGTCACCATTTCAAGGTGGACGGATGCGAGTGTTGGGTGGCGGTTCCCAAGAATCCGCGTCCAGGCAATCACTGGGTCTGGTGCACGGAGTGGCCGGAGGCCTTTACCGGCCGGACCGGCACGGAGAAGCTTCTCGAAGAGGGCTTCTATCATCTTTACATGAAGGTCGGCACGATGTCGTTGGGCAGCCCGGCGGCCCTGGCCCACATGGACGCGTTTTACCGGCACCTCGTCGCCAAGGGGCTGAACCCCCGGGGGACGTTGACCGGCGTGAGCCGGGGCGGGCTGTACGCCTACCGTTTCGCCGCGGCCCATCCCGAGCGCGTGATCTGTATCTACGGGGATGCGCCGGTCTGCGATTTCAAGAGCTGGCCGCTCGGCGCGACCAAGGGCACCCGGGACGAGAAGGGCGCCAAGACTCTGCTGGAACTCTACGGGTTCAAGAATGAGGCCGAAGCTTTGGCCTACCAAGGCAATCCCGTCGACCGTCTGGAGCCGATCGCCAAGGCTGGCATTCCGCTGATCCATGTGATCGGCGATGCCGACACGACGGTCCCCCCGGAAGCGAACTCGGCGATCGTCGAACAGCGGTACAAGGCGTTGGGCGGCACGATTACGGTGTTCCACAAGCCGGATTGCGGCCATCACCCGCACGGCCTGGAGGATCCGACGCCCGTGGTCGACCTTATCAAGACCTACAGCACGCGCTGGGACACCGAGAACTGCAAGTGAGGCCGGCTGGCGGTGTCAACTCGCCTGCGCGCTAAAATGGCCCTGAGACTCCAAAGTCTTCGCTTGTTCCAGGTCTAGGGACGTTGCCAACTCACGCTGGGGATGAACTCCCAGGTCTCGCCCGCGCGAGCCTCAAAGCCGACGCCGCCAAGCTTCGTGTAGACTCGCGTGGTGCTCCCCTCGGGTTTCGCAAGGCGAATGGGATAGGCCCGCCGCAGAGTGCCGTCGTCCACAAACACGGTCTGGCCGACAAGACTGGCCGGGCTGGGCAACTCGCCTTCGATGGTGAACCACGACTCGCCGGGTGCGCCCGTCACGCGAGCCAGCTTGCCGCGGTAGCTGCTGCGCGCACACGATAGACTCGCATCGGCCAGCGTCAACCGCGTGCCGCCCAGAAGCGTTGCGGCGAGGGGCTTGGCGGCCGACGTCAGCACCGCGGCAATGCGGCCATCGGTGACCAGTTGGCCCGCTGAAGTGGCCAGCTTGACCGGCGCGGGCGTCAGCATGGATACGACCACGTCCGTCCCGTCCACTGTCTCGATCTCGACCGCCACCGCATCGGCAGGCGAACCTGAGGGGATCGGCAGGCGGCGCACGGCCTTGACCAGTGGACGCGTCTTCGGCTCGCCGACAAAGACGGAGACGAACTGGCACAGACCACGGCCTTCGACGGTGCGAATCAGGTAGGGCAGCGTGGCGCCGCGGTCCGTATTGCGACACTCGCGTTGGCCCCAACCGCTGCCGAGGGTCACCGTCTCGCCGCGACTGCCCGGCGAAAAGGCCGTGAATCGGTAATCTTTCTCCACTCGCCACGTGATGTGCCACGGGGCGTCGCCGGTCGCCTGGCGGGCATTTTCAAGAGGCACCGGCAGGGCGTCTCCTGCGGCCGCGCCGAAGCCCAGCCCCTGGGACTCGAAGTCGTTCCCGGGGCCATGGAAAACGTACTGGCACGGCGCGTCGGCCTGAACCCGGAATACGTCCACCAGATAAGATCCGGCTTCACCATGCTCAATCTGAATGCAGGTGCGGCGGTAGAGCGACGCCTTCTCATAGGCCCGCGAAGAGGCTTCGGCTGCTTTGACGTGCGGAGTGACGGCGAAGAGGTGGAAGCTGCCGCCGCGGCCGGTCGTCTTCTGGTCTCTTCCGTCGACCATCACGAGGTTGTGGGCGCCGGTGCGGGTCGTCTGTTTCTTGTCGGGATGGTCCCAGAGGTAGCCGAGATCCGAGAGCAGTTCGCGGCCGTCCTTCCAATAATAGAGGTCGAGGCTGTCGAGATGATGGTGGTTGCCCCAGTTGCTGGCGTTGAGCATCGCGAGGCTGGATCGACCGTTGGGCCCGGTGCGAAGGTAAGCCTGAGCGAGGCAGGGGAATACGACGTCGGGGAGCGAGAAGGCCGGCACGGCTCGCGATTCCAGGCCGGGCTCGCGCAGAAACAGGGCTCGCTCGCTGGCGCGGGCGGCCAGATCGTTGCCGGCCAACTCCTTGAGAAAGGCGACGTGTTCGTCGGTCGGATAGGCGATCGCGATCAACTCGGCGAAGGACGGACCGATCGAGGTGGTACGGTAGGAGTCGGCCGACGGCGGGTGACGGAGGTTGCCCTGAAGGGTCCAGATCAGGCCTTGCCAGCAATCGCCGTAGCGCGTGTCGCGGAACGGGTTGAAATGGTCCAGGCGTTGGCCGTCCGGGCCGACGTAGCCGTTGGGGTCCGAGTAGTCTCGCAGCACGAGCGCAAGGTCCTCGATGCCGCCCATGGTCATCATCGCGTAGGCGGACGATTCGGAGGTCCCGCCGTCGGGCAGGAACCAGTCGTCGACGGTGTGTTGGAGCCCTTCGAGCCCGAACCGCACCAGGCCGGGATGGCCGACGCACATGCCCACCACGGCCGCGCCCGCGCGGTTGCCCACCGACTTGTTGTTGATCACCGGATCCGATGCGGCAAGGTAAGTGCTTTCCAAGAGCACGTCGCGTTCAATGCGGATCTGCTCTTGCTCCGAGTAGACGGACTGGCCGCCATCGTGGGCGGAGCACGTGAGATCGTAGGCCTGCGCGACCCGGCACACCCAGTGGCCGTCCATGCCCGAGGTGCCGATGCGGCTGGCGGCCCAATACCCGGCGTAGAGCTTCCGGTCGGGGCGGTTCGGAGGATACACCAGTTCGTCTTGGGGGAGATTTCCGATCCGCTCGGCAGCCACGTGCGGGTCGGTGTCGGCGTATTCGCCGTAGCCGTATCCGGCACGCACCAGGTACTTGGGAAACACGTCGGCCAGTCGCAGCAGGATCGCCTTGGCGCCGCGGGCGTATTTGGGGTCTTCAGTCAGCGCGTAGGTCAGGCCGAGAATGTGCAACTGGCCGGTGGCGTGGCTCACTTTCTGCGCCCGGATGATCCCAGAGATGCTCGGCCGGGCTTGCTTGTAGCCGTGGCAGCGGAAAGGCTCGCCGCCGACAAACCCGAATCGCTGCTCCGGATCCCACTTGCTTTGCACGACGATCGTCTCGGGAAACTCGTCGCTGGGGAACACCGTCTTGCATACGCTGCACTTGAGCTGATCGGGATTGACCGCCGACCAGGACCACTGCCCGTTCGGATGCCAAGGCAAGTCCTTGGCCCGGCAGGCGGGACACGGCCCCACACAGCCTGGCGTAGTCCGCTCGATCATCCGGGCCAGGTAGTCTGCGGTGATCTGGGGGAGGATGCTATCGGCATTCTTGCGCAAGGCGGCGAGGTATTTCTTGGCCCAGGCGTAACGCTGGATGTTCTGCCTGGCCCGGGCAAGATCCGCTGCCTTGACGGCCGCGGCCGGATGTTGCACCTGACCGCGATACCGCTGCCAGTCGGACCA
>JBDKTH010000823.1:0-3069 GCA_039680305.1 Thermoguttaceae bacterium
CCTATCCTGTGGCAGTCCCATGGATGGCGTTATTCATGCGTGGAGTTACCGACTATGCTGACCGGCATGGCGGCTGGACTTTGACGACCAGTCCGCCGACACTCACCGGCGCCGAGGAGATCGCGCACACGGTCTATAGCTTGAAAGGGTGGCCCGGCGATGGCGTAATCGCCGCGATCGGCAACAAGGCCGAAGGCCGGGCAGCCCGCGAGCTAGGCATCCCCGTGGTCAATCTGGCCGGCGCGATGCGTGATGCCGGACTGCCCCGCGTCATGGCCGATCACTACGCGATCGGCCGGATGGCCGCCGAGCATTTCTTGGAACGAGGGCTTCGGCGTCTGGCCTATTGCGGCGTCAAAGGAATCTGGTACTCTGAACAGCGGTGCTTGGGCTTCAAACGCCGGGCGGAACAGGCCGGAGTGCCCTGTGACGTCTTCGACATGGCTCGTCCCACCAACCCCCGCGCCCCCTGGCAGCGCCGGGTGGCCCCGCTCGACCGGTGGCTCGAAAGCCTCAAGCCGCCCGTGGGCCTGCTGGCAATCCACGATTATCGGGCACGGGTCGTGATCGACGAGTGCCTGCGGTTGGGACTCGACGTCCCGCACGACGTAGCCGTGATCGGCGTCGACAACGATCCGGCGATTTGCGAACTCTGCCAGCCGACGTTGACCAGCGTGTCGCGTCATGCCTGGCGCATGGGCTACGAGGCCGCCTCGCTCCTGGACAGCCTGATGGCGGGAAACCCGCCGCCCGAGCGTGACATCCTGATCCCTCCCGATGGCATCGTCGCTCGCCACTCGACTGACACTGTGGCGGTCGAAGACTCCCATGTGGCTGCGGCGGTCCATTTCATGTGGGACCATCTCGGAGAGAAGTTTGGCATCGAGCGGGTCATGCAGCATGTACCCATCTCGCGTCGCCAGTTGGAATTGCGGTTCCGCCGCGTTCTCCACTGCACGCCGCACGACTATCTATGCCGAATCCGCGTGGAACGGGCGAAACAACTGCTCGACGCGAGCCAGCGGCCCAAGCTCCATCAGGTGGCGTCCGCCTGTGGCTTCTCCAGCGTGGAACGAATGCGATTGGTCTTCCAACGCCTCACCGGAATGGCTCCGTTGGAATATCGTCGGATGCACGCCACCCAAGGTAGAGTCTGAGCCTATCGGCGGTGACGGTCAGTGTCCGACTCGCCATTCGGTTGGCGAGCAACCGGACGCCTTTTTGAAAACCTTGGAGAAGTGGTAGGGACTCTCGAAGCACAGTTGGCCAGCAATCTCCTTGACGCTCAGCGAGGTGCCCCTCAGGAGTTCCTTGGCCCGATGGATTCGCATCTGGTTGTAGTACTGGTACGGTGAAAGCCCCGGGTGCTCCTTGAAGAGCCGGCGATACTGTGCGCCGCTGATGTGCATCGACCGGGCGAGGTGCACGTTGTGTACCAGGCTATTGGGTTGCTGGAGGAGAAGTTTGGCTTCCCGCACCAGCGCCTCGTCGCGGTCGCTGCTCCGCTGACTGCGGACCAGAGCCAACGTCATCGCCAACAACTCCAGCACATTGCTGCCGATCAACTGTTGGTAGCCCACCGGCTCGGCACGCACCCGGTCGAGCACCCCCTGATAGAGTCCCAAGAGCGACTCGTCCAATCCGATGCCAAGGACCGGATCGTCCGGCGAGAGGAACCCGTGGCGTACAAGCCGCTCCGGATAGTCACCGTTGTAGGAGACCCAGTACTCGTCCCAACCTGTCTCTTCATAGGGGCGGTAACGATGCCACTCGCCGGGAAACAGCAGGATCACGGTTCCGGCCGCCACCGCTCGGCGACCCGCCGTGGCCGATTCGAACTCCCCCTTCCCCTGGGTAATATAGAGCACCTGGTACTCCGGCAACACGCGACCCTGTTCCCAGACAAGATGGTATGCTCGCGGATGAGTGCGAACCGGATAGGGGCTAAACGGCTGCACGCTGCTGGTTCCGGCCCCTGTGACATAGATCCCCCACTGCGCATCCCGCTCACTCAGGGGGAGATAGCGGTAGAATTCCATGCGCGAAATCATCAGCAATCCCACCATTTGTAGGTATCAGGGGATTTCCGCGAGTCGGCGACCGACAGGATGATCATAGTCTGAGCAGATGCCGAAAGTCAAAGAGGTTGCGACTCTTTCCGCTCACCAGCCGCCTGGCGTCCGAAAGCCCAAACCGTGCGCCAACGCCCTGCTTCTCACATGATCAGAATTGACATCCCAATTATCGTTTTAAGCATTCCCGCTGCCACTCCAGACAATTAAGGTGGAGACTTGAGCACAAGTAGACGGACGCCGCCCTAGCGCCGCAAGCTCAGCGCAGGAAGCGGCCGTAGCTCGCGAGTTGTCGCCACTTCTGGGAAAGCATGGGAGCAAGCTGCTATGGTCGACCAAGAGAAGCACGTGAATGAGGCCTTCCTTCTGGCCAAGGAACAATATGCGGCGTTTGGAGTGGACGTCGAACAAGCGCTCAAGCAGCTTGCCCGAATCGCCATCTCGCTCCACTGCTGGCAGGGCGACGATGTCCGCGGCTTTGAGAATGCCGGCGGCGACATGGGTGGCTTGGCCGTGACGGGCAACTACTTGGGCCGAGCTCGAACGCCCGAGGAGCTTCGCGCCGACCTCGAGATGGCCATGTCGCTGATCCCGGGCAAGCATCGGCTGAATCTTCACGCCTGCTATGCCGAGCTTCACGGTAAGCGGGTCGAACGCAACGCGTTGGAGCCGACCCATTTCCAAGGTTGGATCGACTGGGCCAAGTCGCACGGGATGGGGATGGACTTCAATCCGACCTATTTCGCCCATCCCAAGGCGGCCGACGGCCTGACCCTGTCCCATTCCGACGAGGGTATCCGCCGGTTTTGGGTCGAGCACGGCATTGCCTGCCGGAAGATCGGTGAGGCGATGGGCCGGCAGCTCGGCACGCCCTGCGTGACCAACTGCTGGATTCCCGACGGATTCAAGGACGTCACCATCGATCGCAAGGCTCCCCGCCAGCGTCTTCGCAAGTCGCTCGACGAGATGTTCGCCGTTGCGGTCGATCCGGCTTTCA
>JBDKTH010001009.1:0-2548 GCA_039680305.1 Thermoguttaceae bacterium
CTGAAAGCTAAGCCTGTATCACCGACGCAAGCGAGCACGGATGCTCCGAGAACTCTTTCAATACTTCAGCGTGGACTTGGCGGTTGACCTGGGAACGGCCAACACGTTGATCAGTGTCGTCGGCGAAGGGATCGTGCTCGACGAACCGTCGGTGGTGGCGGTCCAACAACGGACCAACCGGATTCTCTCGGGCGGCTGCGCCGTGGGGCATCTTGCCCGGCAAATGCTCGGCCGCACACCGGACTCGATCGCCGTGGTGCGTCCATTGGCCGACGGCGTGATCGCCGATTTCGAACTCTGCGAGGCGATGCTTCGCTACTTCTTCCGCAAGGCCCAGCCGGCCGGGTGGCGCGTGAAACCTCGCGTCCTGGTCGGCGTGCCCGGCTGCATCACTCCGGTCGAAAAGCGGGCCGTGTTCAACAGCACGCTCCGGGCCGGGGCCCGGCAGGTCTTTTTGTTGGAAGAGGCCAAGGCGGCCGCCCTGGGGGCCGGACTGCCGATCGCCGAGCCGGTCGCGAGCATGGTCTGCGACATTGGCGGCGGCACGACCGAGGTCGCCGTGATGAGCCTTGGCGACGTGGTCGTCAGTCGCTCGATCCGCACGGCCGGCGACAAGATGGATCAGGCAATCGTCGATTACCTCTACCGCCACTACAGCCTGCGCATCGGCCTGCCCGCCGCCGAACGGTTGAAAATCGACCTGGGAAGCGCCTACCCCCTGGAACAGGAGCAAGTGGCGGAGATCGGCGGGCTGGATTCGATCAGCGGGCTGCCGCGCAAGGCCACGATCACCAGCGAGGAAGTGCGTCAGGCGCTGAGCGACCCGATCGATGCGATCCTCGACGCGATCAAGGCCACCCTCGATCGTCTCACGCCCGACCTGGCCTCCGATCTGATGGACAACGGTCTGGTCCTCTGCGGCGGCGGAGCCCTCCTGCGTGGCCTCGACCGCCACCTGGCCGAGCAGACTGGCCTTCCCGTGCGAGTGGCCCCCGAGCCGCTGTTGACCGTGGCCAAGGGGATGCTGATCTGCATGGAGTATCTGGACCAGTGGCGGCCGACGCTGGAATCGAGCGACGACGACGTCTGAAGAAATGATGAATGATGAATGCAGAATGATGAATGACGGAACTTGGTGATAGCTCGTTCCGACTGCCCCCTACCGCCTACTACCGCCATGGCTCATGTTTCCCTCAGAGAACGCCTTGCAACACCGACGGGGGCCTTGATTGTCGGGTTGGTGTTGGCGGCGGGATTGATGGCGTGTCCGGCGACATGGACGGCGGGGATCAAGGGGGGCGTGGCGAGTCTGTTGAGGCCGGGGCAAACGATGACGCGGTGGCTGCGCGAGCAGGGCAGCGGGGTGGCCAATGGGGTGAGGAATCATCTGGATACGGCGGCCCAACTAGCTGAGGCGCAGCAGCAGAATGCGCGGCTCAAGGAAGAGAATCGCCGGCTGACCTCGCAGATTGCCATGTTCGAGAGCCAACAGCGCGGAGCACTGGCAGCCAAGTACGAGGAGGATGCCGATCAGCGGCTGCTCAAGGCCCGGGGGGTGAGGGCTCGGGTGCTGGGCCACGCCGCGCGGAGCTTTTTGGGGGAGCACCATCTGCTGGACATCGGCTCGCAGGCCAGCATCCGGCCAGACTCGTTGATCGTTGAGCTTCCCGGGCTGATCGATCAAGGCACCAACGTGGGACTCAAATCCGAGCAACTCGTGCTCAGCCAGGGCCGGGTCTGGGGGAAGGTTGTGGAGGTCGGGTCGCAGACCAGTACCGTCCGCCGCGTGACCGAGCCGGGCTATCGCGACATTGTCCGGTTGGCCACCCCGGGCATTGGGGTCGACGATCTTCGTTGGGGACCGCAGGGGATCCTTGAGGGGACCGGAGAACGTTTGGCCCGAATCCGCCTGATCGAGGTCACCGAGCCGGTAGCCGTTGGCGACCAGGTCTACACAGCCGCCGCCAAAGGTCTCTTGCCCGAGCCGCTCCTCTACGGCCGCATCGTGGCCGTCGAGCGTCCCGTCGGCGCCGCCCACTGGGACCTCTGGATGGAGCCGGCGGTGGCCGCCGAGCCGGAGGCGGTGGTGGTCTTGCGAGCGGAGTTGAATGGGAGCCGGGCGGGGGAAAGGACGGAGGAGTAAGGAGTAAGGAGTAAGGAGTAAGGATTAAGGAGTAAGGAGTAAGGAGTTAGGAGTAAGGAGTTAGGAGTTAGGAGTTAGGAGTTAGGAGTTGGGGCGACAGCGTGAGGCAGTTGGCTCTGGTTGGGGGGATGGTCCTGAGAACCGCCTTAGCAGCCGACGGGCACGCTGAGGATTTCCCCCAGGTTAAGGGAGGGAATTGTGGAAAGCCTCACGTGGTCTGTTGCAGATTTTGCGTCGCGGCGAACATCCGTAAGTGACTGTTAATACGATAGTTGCATTTACATGAAAAGACGCAAGTGAACTAACCTGAAAGTGGGGGTGTGTTGCATAATTCAAGGGTGTCTACGTAGTTCGGACCGGGATAAACCACCCATGCTTATCTCCCCCCGCATGGTTTCAGTGACC
>JBDKTH010000133.1:0-2639 GCA_039680305.1 Thermoguttaceae bacterium
GTCTGCGGCATGAAGACCCAAGGGCTGGCCATGCTCTGGCTGCAAAACAAGGAGAGCACCTGGTACAACCACGCCGGCAACGGGAAGGTGTGCCAGGTCGATCCGTTCACGCTCACCGCCAGCGGGCTTCCGGACGGCAAGTGCCGGGTCCAGTGGTGGGAAACCTGGAAGGGCACGCCCGGCAAGACTGAAGAAGTCGAAGTCCGCGGCGGCGTCCTGACGCTCACGGTCCCCGCATTGAAAACCGATGTCGCTCTGACCGTGCGAGCGATGTGACGTCAGTGTTTCCCGTGTGCTACTGCTTGCTCCCCAGGCAAACAGTGGAACACCGGTCCGTGTCCAACCGTTAGCAGCCCTTGGAGATGTTCGCCATGATCAACCGATGGACCGTAGCCTTGGCTATCCTTGTGAGTTGCATCGGCTTCGACGTGATCGCCGAAGAAAACGGGCCGCAGACCGTCGAACAGGCCGTCGCCTGGCTTCGCGCCAAATCGATGGAGATGATCCCCGCGAGCCGGCGCACGATGCAAAACGGCGTGGCCGCCTTCCCTCCTCAGGCCGGTAGCGGCTACGAAGCCTTCTGGCTCCGCGACTACGCCTATATGCTCGAAGGCTGCATCGAGGCGTTTACCGACAAGGAGCTTCGCGACGCCTGTCTGGTATTCGTTAATGCCCAGCGGGCCGACGGGGCGTGCGTCGATTGCGTGAAGTTCGACGGCACGCCGATCTACAAGCCGGGGTTCGGCCGTATGGGCGAGAACCCCGTGGCCGACGGCTCCCAGTTCACCGTCGACGTGGCCTGGCATACGCATCGCCGGCTGCGCGACCCCGCACTGGTCAAGCAGATCATCGACCGGCTGGTCAAGGCCATGGAGGTCGTCCCGCGGAGCAAGACAGGGCTGGTGTTCATCGACCCTGCCAAGCCCTGGGACCGGTGCCCGTACGGGTTTACCGACACGGTCCGCAAGACGGGCGAGGAACTGTTCTCCTCGCTGCTTTACGTCCAGGCCGCCCGGCAGTTGGCCGATCTGCTCGACGTCGTTGGCCGGACCGACCACGCGCGCTCCTGGCGGACCGAGGCCGACCGCGCTACGGCGAGCATCGGCCGCGTCTTCTGGGACGAGAAGCTCGGCCTGTACAGCGCGGCCACCGTGCAATGCCGGGAGCCCGACCTCTGGGGCTCGGCGCTAGCCGTCTATCTGGGCGTGGCTTCGCCGTCGCAATCGCTTGCGGTAGCCAAGTATTTCCAGGCTCACTACAATGAGATTGTCCAACGGGGACAGCTCCGCCATCTGCCCGGCCAGGTCTACTGGGAGAAGGCGGGACCCAAAGACAAGTATCAAAACGGCGGCTACTGGGCCACTCCCGTGGGCTGGTTCGCCTATACCCTCGATCTGGTAGACCCGCGGTTGGCCGATCAGACGATCGTCGATCTGGTGAACGATTTCCGCCGTCGCGGTGTCACTGAATGGGTGTTCGGCGACCATACCGCGGTCCCCAACTATCTAGCCAGCGCCACGTTGCCCCTGGCGGGAACCGAGCGGATGCTCCAGCGACGCCGGGGAGCCAAGCCGTAGGTGCCGGGCGGCAGCTCCGATGCTCTTGATCGAATGGGAACTCGCAACATGGAATCCAAGAAGCTTGTTGACGATTATCTTGCTGGACCGAATCTCTTGCGCGAGGCCGTTGCGGGCATGACGGCTGCCCAGCTCGTGGCCCGACCCGTTGCTGGCAGATGGTCAACGCTGGAAGTCGTCTGCCATCTGTCCGATTTCGAGATCGTCTTCGCCGACCGGATCAAGCGGGTCATTGCCGAAGACGCCCCTCCACCGCTGCGTGGCGGCGATCAGAATCTCTTCGCTGCCCGATTGGCCTATCAGGATCGCGACCTCGAAGAAGAGCTGACCCTGATCGAGACGATCCGGCGACAGGTCGCGAGAATCCTGCGCCCCCTCAAGCCCGAGGACTTCCAGCGTCAGGGAATCCATTCCGAGAGCGGACCCATCACGCTGGAAGCTCTGGTCGCCCGGATCACCGGCCACATTCCGCATCACGTGCGTTTCATTGAGGAAAAACGTAAGGCACTTGGCCTGTGAGAGCCCGAATGAACCCCAGCCCAGACCACTTCAAGAACGATCGCTTTGCGGCGGAAAACGGCATCGAACTGGTGGAGGTGCGCCCGGGCTACGCTCGGGCCCAGATGGTTGTTGCCGATCGGCACCTCAATGGCGTAGGTGTCGTGCAGGGCGGGGCCCTGTTTACACTGGCTGATCTGGCCTTTGCCGGGGCCAGCAATTCGGCGGGACCGTTGGCCTTGGGATTGAACATGAACATCTCCTGCCTCAAGGCGGTCAACCGCGGAACGCTCACCGCCGAGGCCACGGAGGTCGCCCGAAGCAAGAGAATCTCCACCTGCACGGTCCGCGTCACCGATGAGACAGGCGACCTGGTGGCGTTGTTTCAGGGAACCGCTTACATCAAGAACAGTGGGGCGTAGGGCGTAGGGAGTGGGGAATCTCGCTCGCCCGCGGAGATATCGAGTTGTACAGTTGCCTCCCGCCCGAATGCACGGTACTCTACTCCTAACTCCTAACTCCTAACTCCTAACTCCTAACTCCTAACTCCTAACTCCTAACTCC
>JBDKTH010001387.1:0-4475 GCA_039680305.1 Thermoguttaceae bacterium
TCCGAGTGAGTTGAGGTAACGCCGCTCCAATTCGGCGAGGTGTGCCGGACGCATTCTGGAGGAGCGGGCCTTGCGCATCATGCGTCGGCGGGCAGTTGCGGCGCGTTGCGCAGGAGGCGGCTGAGCGGAGGGGTAATGGCCGGCCTCTCAGCCTTCCCATATTACAGCAGGTGCCGGGCCTTGATCTCCAGGTAGCGATTCACTAGCGGGGCGGTCATCTCCTCGGGGAAGACGTCCAGCGTCAGGGCCCCTTTGCTCGTCAGGTCGTGGAGCACCTGGTGACGCCAGGCGAGGATGTCGGCGGCTGCGGCGGCCTGCCAGAGGGCGTCGCCTTGCGGGTGTTCGATCTGGAGGACGTCGAAGAGACGCCGATCGCGCAACAGAATCCCCAGCGGTAAGTGCCGCCCCACGAGGTTCGTCAGGTAGCGTTCCACCTGGTTGGCATTGACCTCGTCGATCACGTTCGTCACCAGCACGACCAGCGAACGCTTGTGCACGTGGGAGGCCAGGTAGCGAAAGGCCTGATCGTAACGCGATTCGACGAGGCGAGGGAAACGGTCGAAGCAGGCGTGCAACAGCCGATTCATCTGGGGCATGCCGTTGCGTGGGGGGACGAAGCTGTGGATCTCGTCGGAAAAGGCGATCAGCCCGACGGCGTCGTTCTGCCGAAGGGCCACGTAGCTGAGCATCAGCATCGAGTTGAGCGCGTGATCCAACAGGCTCAGCCCGGCCGCTTCGTTGGTCATCATCCGGCCGCAGTCGACGAGGAACACCAGCCGCTGGCTCTGGCTGGATTGAAACTCTTTGACGGTCAGCTTACGCCGCCGGGCGGTGGCCCGCCATTCGATGTGCTTGTAGTTGTCGTCGATCGAGTAATCGCGGAGCCGCTCGAAGTCGTTGTCCAGGCCGATCCGCCGCGTGCGGCGCACGCCCACGAGGTTCAAGCGGTTGGTGCGGGCCAGCAGCGCATACTCGGCCAGCTGTTTCAGGTCGGGATAGACATGGATCAGCGTCTCGCACGGATAGTCGGAGAACCGCTGCCAGAACCCGAGCCGGCTGACGGCCTTCAGATGAACGTGCGAGATCGTAAACGCCCCGCGCCGACTGGGGCGGAGATGGTATTCCAGCGAAGCCTGACTGTTCGGAGGCACGTCGAGGGTGAATTCGTCGGGCTGGGGATTGAGCAAATGGGGCACCCCGTCGCGGATCGCCAGCCGGCAGGCACGTGGGGCCTGATTGGTGATCGAAAGCGTCACGCGATGGAGTTTGCGCAGCGAGGCCACGCGCCCCGCATGTCGCGCCACGGCGAGGTTGGCTGGGGCGGGAAGCGAAAGCAGGTCGCCGAGCACCACGAGTGCCAACAAGCCGTCCAACACAGCCAGCGGCCAGAGCATCCCCGGCATGGCCAGCAGCGCAAACGACAGCAAGGCCGGCGTCAGGGCCAGCCAGACCAGCCGGCGGCCCGGGTAGATCCGCAGGAGCCGGGCGAGGAGCAATAGCGGCCCGACAACCGCGGCGAGCTTCAACAGGGCGAGCGCGAGCGTGCTCAAAGTCGCGGCACCTCCACCGAACGGATCATGTCAGTCAGCACGTCGTCGATGCTGTGCCCTTCCACTTCGGCCTCGGCCGAGAGGATCACGCGGTGGCGCAGGGCGGGCAGGGCCAACTCGACAACGTCATCCGGCACGGCGTAGTCGCGGCCCCGGAAGGCGGCCAAGGTCCGGGCCCCTTGCATCAGGGCGATCCCCGCCCGGGGCGACGCGCCCAGGTAGAATTGCGGCCACTGCCGCGTCGTGCGCACCAGGGTGTTGATGTACTGAACCAGTTTCGGATCGACGAGCACCGTGCCGCACTGCTGCGTCATCTCCACGATTTCCGCCGGACTGGTGATCGTCGCCAGCTTCTCCAGCCGTTGGTCCAGGTCGACCTGCACGCTGTGCATCGTGAGGATGTCGGCCTCTTCCTCGGCCGACGGATAACTGACCATCAACTTGAACATGAACCGATCCAACTGGGCCTCGGGCAGGTTGTAGGTCCCTTCGGCTTCGATCGGGTTCTGCGTGGCCAGCACGAGGAACGGCTTGTCGATCCGATGGCTCGTGCGCTCGATCGTCACCCGATACTCCTGCATCACTTCCAACAGGGCGGCGTGGGTCTTGGCCGGCGAACGGTTGATCTCGTCGGCCAACAGCAACTGCGTGAAGACCGGCCCGGGGCGGAAGCGGAAGTCCTGCGTCTTCATGTCGAGGATCGGCGCCCCGGTGATGTCCGAGGGCATCAGGTCGGCCGTGAACTGGATCCGGGCGAACTGGCACCCCAGCACCTGGCCGAGCGCACGCACAAAGAGCGTCTTGCCCAGGCCCGGCACGCTTTCGATCAACACGTGGCCGCTGGAAAACAGCGCTACCAGCGTCCCCAGGACGAGCTCGTCTTGCCCCACGTAGACCTTGCGGATCTCGTCCGTAATCCGATCGAACAGCCGCTTGATCGGCGTCTCGGCCCCCTCCGCCATCGCTACCGGCTCGGAGACTGGATCGGCGTGGACGGGTTCAACAGGGCTGACTTGAGGTTGTTGCTGGATCGGTTCCGGATCGCGTTCAAACGGAGATGCCATGATCGAAGATTTGGGATTACTGATTTGGGATTTGGGATTTTCGATTCAATTCATCATTCAGCATTCATCATTCCGTCTTACTCTGCCTGTAGTGGAGGATGCGGGCTGTCGCATAGGCGGTGTCGCCGGAGCGGCTCAGGAGTTCGCCGAGGGCTTCAACGTGCTTGCCGAAGTCGGAGGGGGCTTCGGGCGGCAAATCGCGGGGCAAGCCGAAGATCGGATAACGGGAGAAACAGAGAAGGATCCCGACGACGACCAGATGCAGGAGGATCCAACTGGTCGGCCAGAGATTGAAGATCTCCAGTCCGGTGGGCACGGACGGCGCCGGATCGTTGGCGACAATCGGCGGTCCGTCATCGCGACTCTCCAGGAAAACGACCGTCTGCTTGGGCTCGCCGACCTGGTCGATCAGGTGGCCGGCCAGCTGGCGGTGCGCATGGTTGACCAGCGGCAGGTTCAGCAGGAACGAGCCGTTGGCCACCACGATCAGTTGGCTCTCGTCAAACGGCTCAACACTGACCAGCATGTCGCCCTCCGACTCCAGGACGACATTGGCCTCGGGCGAGGGAATGATCCGGCCGTTGAGTTCGATTTCCAGCTTGGCCGGATCGATCCCTTGGAGCCACGACGGTTCTCCCTGGAGCGAGTGGACCTCGCGAGGCTTGGGCCCCGGTTCGGCCGTGAACCACTCGCCGTCCGTGTCCTTGGCGAGCTTCTTCCGCTCGGTTTGGAAGTCGGCCAGCGCGGTCGCCTTGCGTTTGCGGAGTTCCGCAAGTTGATCCTTGGGCGTGCCCGGCTCGACCTTCTTCCAGTACCAGGCGGCGGCATCGAAGTCGCGGCCCACATACACGAGCGTCCGCCCCGGCGCCGCTTCGAGCCAGTCTTCCAACCACTGGCGGACTTCGCTGGACGGAGGCTCGAAGTCGTCCGGGAACCAGACAATGCAGTCGGCCCGCTCTCGCAGCCGCGGGGAGAGCTTGTGCCAGGACAGCACCCGGTGTCCGGCCCGTTCGAACATCTCCGCCAACACGGCCGTCCCATTGACGCTGGAACTGGCCATCGGCCCCTGCCGCTGGCCGTAAGTCGTCTCAAGGCTCGGCTGGCAACCGGCGAGGAGAAGAAACGAAATGATGAATGATGAATGATGAATGACGCGCGGCGATGCAACTGGTGTGGCACGACTCTTTCATTCATCATTCTGCATTCATCATTCATCATTTCTCTTCCCCCTCCGCCACGAGGGTGTTGAACTCGTCTAGCCGGGACCAGCAGGATTCGAAGCGGGCGCGATCCAAGGGGTGATTGCCGAAAAAGACGTCTTCAAAGGCGATGGTCGTCTGCTCCATCAAGCGTCGCAGCGATAGACGCCGGCTGAGTTCACGCAGGTATTGGCGGTTGGTCTTGCCCTTGGTCAGGTGGATCAGCTCATGCTTGTCGAGTTCCACGAGTTGGTGGCTGAACAGGTAGATGATCGCTTCGGCATAGTTGCCTTGCTCGTAGTAGCGAGCCGCCTCGGTGAGGAAGTCGGACCGTTTGCGCCCGTCGAGCGGCAGAGCTTCGACGCGACGCCGGTCGTCGGCCGCATCCGACGTGCCGGCCCGGGCCCGACCGGCCGTGGCCGGCGACTCGCCTCGGCGGTAGGCCCGGATGAGCAGGTACACCACCAGGCCGATCAGCAAGGCAATGGCGATCCAGGCGACCCACTGGAACGAGGACATCGAGAACAACCGGAAGCCGCCGAAGTCAAACCAGTCGCGGAGCCAGTCCAGATTCCACTTGGCGTACCAGGGTTCGGAGACGTCGATCCGGGCGACCGCGTCGTGAGCCGAGTCGTACCACGGGTAACGCGGGGGCCACTGCC
>JBDKTH010000936.1:0-1513 GCA_039680305.1 Thermoguttaceae bacterium
ATCGTCAAGGGCGAAGGGGTTCGCTGGTTCCGCCGCTTTTTGGGCCAGGACGCCGAGCAGCCGATCCGCCATCCGATGATCACCTCGGGGCTCGGCACGCGGAACGTCGGGATCACGGTTCGCGAAAGGCCGGGCGACGTGGCCGCCACGGTGATTCCCTCGGTCGGCTGCCCTCTGGGCTGCAACTTCTGCTCGACCTCGGCGATGTTCGGCGGCAAGGGGAAGTTCGTCAACTTCTACCAGACCGGCGACGAGCTGTTCGACATCATGACGCAGCTCGAAGAGAAGCTCCACGTCCAGTCGTTCTTCATGATGGACGAGAACTTCCTGCTGCACCGCAAGCGGGCGTTGCGCTTGCTGGAACTGATGCAAGAGCACGATAAGGCCTGGTCGCTTTACGTGTTCAGCTCGGCCAACGTCCTGCGGTCCTACACGATCGAGCAACTCGTCGGCCTGGGGGTCTCCTGGGTCTGGATGGGCCTGGAAGGCGAGGACAGCCAGTACACGAAGCTCCACGGCACCGACGCCCAGGGCCTCGTGCGGTTCCTCCAGTCGCACGGGATCCGCGTGCTCGGCTCCAGCATCATCGGCCTGGAGAACCACACCCCGGAGAACATCGACGCGGCGATCGACTTCGCCGTGCGCTACGACACCGACTTCCACCAGTTCATGCTCTATACGCCGATCCCCGGCACGCCGCTGCACGCCGAGCTCACGGCCAAGGGAATCATGAAGGACGAGAGCGAGTTTCATCCCAGCGACATTCACGGCCAGTACATCTTCAACTACCGCCACGCGCATATCAAGAACGGCCAGGAAACGGACTTCGTCCTCCGGGCCTTCCAGCGGGACTTCGAAGTCAACGGGCCGAGCGTGATGCGGATCGTGCGCACGACGCTGGCCGGCTGGAAGCGGTACAAGAACCATCCCGACGCGCGAATCCGCCGCCACTACGCCTGGGAAGCACGGGAACTGGGCACGACCTTCTCGGCCCTGGTCGGCGCCGTGCGCCTCTACTACCGCGACAATCCGCGCATGGCCGCCAAGGCCGACCTGGTTCTTCAGGACCTGTATGCCGAGTATGGCCTGAAGTCGCGGTTCTATGCGACCGTGGGCAGCCGCTACGTGCTCCACACGATCCGCCAGGAGGAGAAGCGACTGGCGCGAGGCTGGACCTACGAGCCGCCGACCCTCTACGAAGCCAACTTCCCCCAGGCCGACGCCCGGCGCTGTGCCTCGGTCGGTGCCCGCGTCACGCCGACAGCGGTCCAAGAGGTTCCGGCCCCGCATGCCGCCCAGCCGATCGGCGTTGCCTGAGCCCTGGGAGCCGGAGTCACCAGTCGCCACGGCTTGCCTTTCGGCGAGTCCGTGGCGATGGTCTTTGGCGTCCAGGTCGATGGAACTCAGCGACCAAAGGCTCCCCTCGCCCGCGCAGCGGGAGAGGGGAGCCTATCGAAATGCCGGTTCCGAAGAAATTGCCCCCCCGCTTTACCCCGGTCTCCGATTGGCGCGC
>JBDKTH010000092.1:0-7539 GCA_039680305.1 Thermoguttaceae bacterium
CCGCCAAGAAATACCTCCACGCACTGGTCGAGAAGCTCTACGAGGTCGCGGAAAACGAATGCGCGATCCCGGCCGAGCAGCTTCACCTGGGTGGCCCGCCGATCGACAACGTGGCAATCGACACGGAAGGCGAGAAGACGCTCTTGCGTCTGGCCGGCGTTTCCGCGGCCGTCGGCTTGTTCATGTCCTGGTGGTGTCTGCGGAGTTGGCCGCTGACGGGGATGGTCTTTACGACCGCGTTGTTCTCCGCCGGGATCAGCCTCGCCGTCGTCTGGTACTCCGGGACGCCGATGAACGCGATCCTGCTGACCATGCCCTCGTTGGTCTATGTCGCCGCGACGTCCGGCGCGATTCACCTGGCCAACTATTACCGCGACGCGGTCCGCGAACACGGCATTGACGGGGCGGCGGATCGGACCATCGCCAATGCCTGGCTCCCCCTGGCCCTGGCCACGGGAACGACCGCCATCGGCTTGGCCTCGATGTACATCACCGAGTTGATGCCGATCCGCCTGTTTGGCGTCTACTCGGCCATCGGCGTGGTCATCAGTTTCTTTGTGCTCTGCACCTACACTCCCGCCGCGCTGCAGTTCTGGCCGCTCAAGAGCATCGCCGAACCGCGCAAGAGCCGGATTCCCGATCCCGGGCTTTCGCCCCGATGGCGATTCGTGGGCGCGTTTATCATCCGTCACAACCGTCTGGTGACGGTGACCTGCCTGCTCGTCATGGGGATTGGCATCTACGGGACGATGCAGATCGAGACCTCCGTAAAGCTCATGCGGATGTTCTCCGACGACGCCAAGATCATCCGCGACTACGCCTGGCTGGAAGAACACCTCGGCACGCTGGTCCCGATGGAAGTTGTGGTCCGCATCGACAAGAGCAAGTGCAAGCTCGACATGCTCGACCAGATGAAGCTCGTCGGCGAGGTGCAACGCAAGATCGAATCCCTCCAGGAAGTCGGCAGCACGCTCGCCGCGACCACCTTTGCCCGGGCACTGCCCAAGCGTCCGAGCCTCGTGGAACGCCGCGTCTGGCTCGTGCAGCTCAACCGGCACCGCGACGAGTTGGGCGACTACATCTATGCCGACGACAAGGAGCAGCTCTGGCGGGTCAGCGCGCGCATCGAGGCCCTCACCGACTTGAACTACGGGTTCTTCGTCAAAAACATCCGTGAGGCGGTCGAACCCGTGATCGAGAAGCACCGCGCCAAGGGAGTGGAAGGCATCGAGGCCGTCTACACCGGTCTGGTGCCGCTGATCTACAAGGCGCAGAATTCGCTGCTCAGCGGTCTGATCTTCAACTTCGTCGGCGACCTGATCCTGATCGGCCTGGCCATCATCATCCTCCTGCGGGATTGGTCGGCCGGGTTCCTGCTGGGTCTCCCCAGCCTCTTCCCGATGGCCTGCGTCTTCGGGGCCATGGGCCTGACGGGAGTCGTGGTCGACACGGGCACGGTGATGGTGCCGGCCGTGGCCTTGGGCGTAACCGTGGACGACGCCATTCACTTCATGCTCTGGTGCCGCCATGGCCAGGAACGGGGCATGAACCACGCCGATTCGATCATGTTCGCCTATGGCGACTGTGCCCGGGCGATTTACCAAAGTTGGGGGGTGATTGGGCTGGGTCTCGCCAGCTTCGCCTTGAGTTCCTTCATCCCCACCCAGCGATTCGGCGTCCTCATGTTCGTGATGCTCACCGTCTCCTCGATCGGCAACCTGGTCCTGCTGCCAGCGTTGCTGGCCGGGCCGGCGGGCTGGTTCTTCTGGCGCAAGGGCGAGAAGCTCATGCAAGCCAAGTTGAAGGCCACCAAGGAGTTGGCAGTGCCTGAGGAGCGGGGCGACGAGCCGGCCGAGGAGTTGGTGGCAGCCACGGAGAGTGTGACGATTCCCATGGTCGCCATGGAACAACCTGGCCCTGCGACTCGTCGCGACCGTCCCCATCGGCGATCGACGCGCAAGTAGATCGCCTCAGGCCCCACGTGAAGTGGGGGACAGACGAAGGGTAGCATCGGCGTGGCCGTGTTCCCGGCGGGCGGGCGCACCTTGGTGACTGATCGCAACCTCCCGCGATCTCGGCAGTTACATCCAGGCAACTTGCCCGGGGCTCATCTTGCTGCCATCCACGGCCCCTGTTAAAATGTGCCCGCTACGTCTAGTGGTCTACCCATCGACACCTTTGGAATGAGCCCATGTCCGCGGAAGGGAAGCCGCAGGCCGATCCCTCTCTCCTGGGGCGGCCCCTTGAGCTGTTAGCTCGCTTGGTCACCCGTTTCCCGCTGGCCACGCTGGCCGTCGCCATCCTTGGCGCGCTGGTGTCGCTGGTGCTCTCGGGGACACAGCTCGGCTTTCGCACCAGTCGTGCGGACCTGCTCAATCCGCGGAGCGAGTTCAACCGCCGCTGGCTGGCCTACACCCAGGAGTTCACCGAGAAGGAAGACCTCGTCGTGGTCGTGGAGGGCGAGAGTCGCGAAGCGATCCTGCCGGTGATCGACGAGGTGTATGGGGCGATCGTGCGCGAGACCAACTTGTTTGAAGCGGTCCTGCACGAGGTTGACCTGTCGAAAATCCGCGCGAAGGGGCTCTATTACCTCGAGCCGGCGGAACTGCAGCAGATCAACGGTTTTCTGGACAAGGTGACCCCGATCCTTCAGGGTGACTGGGCCCAGTTGAGCCTGGCGAACCTGCCGCGTCAAATGATGGCCGCAATGGCGCAGCCGGGGCAGATGCCCGGCGGGCCAGCGGCCGCCCAGGCCGAGTTGAGCCACTTCACCGCCAGCCTCCTGGCCGCACTCGATCCCAACGCCCAATACCAATCCCCCTGGCCCGACACCGGCAATCTGGCGGCGGGACGCAATGACCTCCAAGCCAACCGACGTTTCCTGACCGCCGATGGGCGACTGGGATTCGTGCTGCTCCGCGTGGTCAAGCAGGACACGACCGACTTCATCCAGAACTCGCGCGCCATCGACGTGCTGAAACGCACGATCGACGGGGCGCGATCCAGGCATCCGGAAGTGCAGATCGGCGCGACCGGTCTTCCGGTGATCGAACACGATGAGATGCAGATGGCCCAGTCGTCGACCACCAAGGCGACGCTCGTCTCCCTGGTCGGCGTGGCATTGGTCTTCATCGCCGGATTCGGCGGCCTGCGTCACCCCTTGATGGCCAACGCCGCATTGCTGTGCGGCATGGCCTGGGCCTTCGGCTACGCCACGTTGGCCATCGGTCACCTGAGCATCCTTAGCAGCGCCTTTGCCGCGATCCTCATCGGCCAGGGCCTGGACTTCGGCGTCTACTATCTCGCGCGCTACCTGCAGGCGCGGCAGGTCGCCCCGAACACGGCCGAGGCTATTGCGGAGACCGCCCGGAGCGTCGGCCCGGGAATCACCACCGGGGCGGTGAGCACGGCCATCGCCTTCTTCACCGCCTCGTTCACCGACTTCACCGGCGTGGCCGAGCTGGGCATCATCTCCGGGGCCGGCATTCTCCTCTGCTGGCTGGCCGCCCTCACGCTCCTGCCGGCGATGATCCAGATCTCCGATGGCAACCGTTCGCTCGGCAGCATCCCCTCGCCGCTGAACCTCGACGTCTGGCTCCAGCCGCTGTTCTACAAGCCTCGGCTGACCCTGGTCGTGTTTGTGGTCGGGACGCTCGGGCTCTCGTTCGGCTTGACGCGACTGTGGTACGACTACAACCTGCTCAACATGCAGCCGGTCGGCCTGGAGAGCGTCAAGTGGGAACGGGAACTCCTGACCAAGGGCAACCAGAGTGCGTTCTTCGCTCTGTCGATGACCGACAGCCCGGAAGACGCCCTGGCGCGCAAGGCCCGTTTCCTCTCGCTGCCCTGCGTCGACCGGGTCGAGGAAATCGCCTCGATGTTCCCCCCGGGGCTGCCGCAGAAACAGCCCTTGATCCACCGGATTCACGAGCGTCTGGTCCACTTGCCGCCCTTTGCCCCCGAACTCCCGCTCGTCGCGCCGGCCGATTTGGACCAGATCCTCTCAGGCATGGAAAACATGACCACCGCCGCCGGGGCCGTGGAGATCGGCGGAAGGCTGCGTCAGATCCGCGACCTGCTCCGGCGCATCCCGCCCCACGAGTACTACCGGCGGCTTTCCGCCTATCCGCAGACCGTGGCCGCCGACCTCCTCACCCGGTTGGCGAAGCTCCGTACGGCGGCCAATCCTGAGCCGCCGCAGTTGGCCGACGTGCCTCCCGCGCTGGCCACCCGGTTCGTCGGCCGTAGCGGCAAGCACCTGCTGAAGGTCTACGGGAAGGGTGACATCTGGGATGTGACCTCGATGGAACAGTTCGTCCAAGCGGTGCGAAGCGTCGATACCGAGGCCACCGGCAACCCGATGCAGGTCTACGAGGCGGCTCAACAGATGAAGGGCAGCTACCAGCAGGCCGCCTGGTACGCCTTTCTTACGGTCGTCCCCGTGGTCTTCCTCGACTTCCGCAGCATCCGCTATACGCTTCTGGCCCTGCTGCCCTTGGGCATGGCGATGATTCAGATGTTCGGCCTGATGGGGCTGTTGAACGTCCCGCTCAATCCGGCCAACATGATCGTGCTGCCGCTGATCCTCGGCATCGGCATCGACAACGGCGTGCACATTGTCCACGACTTCCGCCAGCAGACGGGCCGATATCGGCTCAGCGCCTCGACGGCCAACGCCGTGGTGATCAACTCGCTGGGCAACATGGTCGGTTTCGGCAGCCTGATGGTGGCCAATCACCAGGGTCTGCAAAGCCTCGGCCGTGTCCTGACCATCGGAATGGGTTGCTCCCTGTTCAGCGCCCTGGTGATGCCGAACCTGTTCATCCTCTGGCGAGGCCACGGGACGGAAAAGCCCTCCCGTGACGACGTGGCCGAACCGCCGACGGATCTCGACCTCGACTATGAGCCGGAGATCCCCGCCCCGCACATTCGTCAACCGGGCGTCGGGCTGCCCTTGGAGTCGAACGATTGGCTCCGCTCGTAGGTGCGAACAATCGCATTCCGCCGGTCGCAAGCGACCGGGCTAAACAATCGCGCAACGGCATGACTCGTGCCGCGCGGCGGCGTTCTACGATCGGCACAGAACTCAACCGCCCCGCTCACCCGCCCAGTTTCGCCACGCATTCCTTCATGTAGTGAATGCTGTCGCGTGCCAGGCGTTCCGACCCGGGGGTGTAGTCGAAGACCTCGACGGAGACCCAGCCCCGATAATCGATCGCCTGGAGAGCTTGGAAGATCGGCACGAACTCCAACTCGCCAAAGCCCGGGCCCTTCAGGTTCGGGTCGTTGGCGTGGAAGTGGACCATCCACTGGCGATACTGGCGGATCAGTTCGGGGATCGGCGTCGGCTCCGACGACATCGCCTTGCAGTCGAGGTGGAGCTTGCAGTAGGGCGAATCGACCAGCTTGGCCAGTTCCACGCCGTCGGCGGCCGTGGTCAGGAAGTCGGTTTCCTTCGTCGACAGCGGCTCGATGGCCACGACCACGCCGCATTTCTCCATCGTAGGCATCGTCGAGTGCAAGACCTCGGCGGCATACTTCATCGCCGCGTCGCGGCTGACGCCCGGCAACAGGTTCCGCTGCTTCGGCGAGCCGAGCACCATGATCTTCCCGCCCAGTTCCGCACACAGCCGGGCCAAGTCGCAGAAATAGTCGGCCGTCTTCTTGCGGACCGCCGCATCGGGGCTCGTCAGATAGAAGCCTTCGGTCTTGGCCAGCAGCCAGTGCAAGCCCAGGATTTCCAGCCCGGCCTTCTCGGCCTGCCGTCGGATCTCGCTACGGCGTTGGACCGTGATGTCGGTCACGTAGTTGGTGATTGTAAACGGAGCAATCTCGATGCCCGTGTAGCCGCATTCCGCCGCACAGGCAAACGCCTTGTCGAACGGCCAGTCCTGGAACGTCTCGTTGCAGATCGCGTACTTCGGTTGGTAGCGGCTCTCCGCTCCCGAGGCCCGACGCAGCGTGTCCATGGCCCCCATGGCAAAGGTTCCTCCCAAACCGGCGGCAAGGGCATGTTTCAGGAAGGCGCGACGGGGCTGGCAGGCCATAGTTGACTCCTCGTTTCGGGCGTTGCGATCCAGGCAAGAACGTCTCTTCCGATCCATCGAGTTTCCTCCACCGGGGGACGCTTGTCAAGCAACGCCCCCCTCCAATGAAGCAACTTCCGCAGGACGACGCGGGAAGCCCGCCCCGGGGAGTTGCAAGCCGTCGCCAATTGGAGCACACTCTAGCAAGTCCCGCACACACACGAAACAAACCGAGCCGGGCCGTGTCGGCCCGCTTTCTCCGCCCCCCGGGAGCCCAAGATGTTCCTCCACGCCGTAACCTCCTGTATCCTTCTTCTATCCCCCACCGCTCCCTCGACGACGCCCGCCCCCTTGCTCTATCTCCCATTCGACGGCACGCCGCAGGCGGCCGTGAGCGGCGGCCCCTCCCACCCCTCGGCCGCCGATGCCGGGCTCGTCTTCCGACCGGGGATGCGGGGCCAATGCGTGCGGCTCACGGCCGACTGCCGGTTCCCCTCCTCGGGCAACTTCAATCCCAAAGCCGGGACGATCGCCTTCTGGGTTCGACCGGCCTGGTCAGGAAACGACAAGACGGGCCACTACTTCTTCTCGATCTACGGCAACCGCCAGTTGAAAGAGCCCTGGCTGCGAAACCGCTGGAGCCTCACCGCCGGCCAGGGCCAACTGCAGTGCTGGATCAGCGCAAGCGAGCCCGGACAGGACGTCCGGCTCAACGCCCCGATCGCCGCCTGGCAGCCAAACCAGTGGCACCACGTGGCGGTCACCTGGGCCAATCTCAGCAGCGGCCGGGCCGACGGGGAACTGTGTCTCTACATCGACGGCCAATGCGTCGGCCAACGAACCGGGTTTCGGCTCGACCAGGGGCCCCTCCACGACCAGATCGACATGGGCCGCGATTCCGACGGCAGCCCAGACTATGCCGACGCCGATCTCGACGAGTTCTACCTCTACGCCCAAGCGTTGCCGGCGGCCGCCATCAAGCGAGCGGTAAGCCTGGCACAGAAGAGCGCGGAGTCAATTGCTGCGCAGCCGTCCGCATCGCCTTCCGAAGCAAGCGTGAGCGGATGGTGGAATGCTGCGTGGCCTTTCCGCTGCCAGGCGACCGTGAATCCGCCCAGATCAAAACCCTCCGGGGACAAACTCGCCCTTCGGCTCCCCTGGAACGTGCAGGACGATCTGAACGCCTTGGGCGTGTTCGGGGCAATCGCTCCGGCCAGCGTTCGCGTCGTGCCCGGGGCAGGGCAGGGAGGCCAAGCGGGCAAGCCGCTTGCGGTCTCCGTGGAACCCGACGCGTTGGTCTGGCAGATGCCCGCCGGAGCAGCCAGCCGATGGCCGCAGACGGTCGAGGTCTACATCGACATCATCCGGTACGACATGAGCGTTCCACTCTTCCTTCAGCCCCAGCGCCGGGCGTCGGCGTCTGGCCCCGCGGCCGCCGTGTCGCTCCCCGACTATGCCACCGAGACCTACCAGGACGCCTGGGACTTCGACGAAGGCGACTTCGAAGGGATCG
>JBDKTH010001111.1:0-7467 GCA_039680305.1 Thermoguttaceae bacterium
TCGGGGTGCGCGTTGCCTTTGGGCGTAACCCCGCCTCGGCCCGGCGTCAGGCCCTGATGAACCCCCATGACCTGCCTCGTTGGCGAGAGCACGACGCCGGCGTACATGCCGGGATGGGTGCCATGCAGCTTGACGCAAAACTCGCTGGTCCCCTTCGGGACAAAGAAGTAGAACCGGGCGCGGCGGGCCTCGCCGATGGAAAAGCCAGGGCCGACGTGCGCCACAACGCCCAGCCGCTCGCCCTTGAGACTCCACACGCTGCGAAGATCATCGTGGATTGCGACCTTGAAGACGGTGCCCGGCGGACCTTGCAGGGGGCATTCGAACTGATGGCTGTCGTCGGTGCTGAAACGCCCCTCCTTGACCACGGCGCCGGAGGAATCGAGGACCCGAATCGTGCCGAACGGGTCGCGCGTGGGCATCGCACCGTGCGGCGTGCGAACGGCAACCAGGGTGCTCGCCACCTGCTGCGTCCCGTCGCCGCGCAGTCGGACGAGGAACACTTTGTCGATGGGGGCACGCACCGAATGGCCTTCGGCATCGGGCGCCTTGGCGAGGTATTTGGCCATCTCGTCGCTGCCGCTGGCCAGGATGGTCACGCCCTTGTCTTGCTGGTGTGTCGCATACCACTGTTGCAGCAGGGCCAGGGTGTCGGAGGTGAAGGTCATCTGAAAGGCGATCGACTTGCCGTCGACGGGAGAGGTGAGTCGCACGGCTGCCGCGAGCCCCGCCTGGGCAACCCGGATGTACTGTGCGTCGCCGGTGAGGAGTCCGACGTAGGCCAGCGGTTGGACCGCCAGTAGATTCCCCGGGCTGGCCTTGAAGTACGGCTCGCCGGTCACCGAGGCCGTATAGGGCCAGCCTTCGACGTTTTCGTCCCAGCACTTCAGCAGCCAGCCGGCTCCGGAGACGAGCGATTTGGCCACGGCTGGATCGCCGGTCACTTCGTGGTACTCTTTGAGCCCTCCGAGCAGGACGGCAATCAGGAAGATGGCGTTGCCGCGTGCTCCGGCGTGCCCGCCCGCGTGGTCTTCCGGCAGGAAGTGCGGCCAGGCGCCGCCGTCGTCGAACTTCTGTTCCCGCAGGGCCACGGTCGCGATGCGTCGGGCGGCGTCGAGATAGAGCGGATCGTAGGTGCTGCGATAGATGGCCAGGATGGCCTTGAGCGACCAGCCGGCGGAACGCTCGTGGGTCCCCAGGGCCTTGAATTCGCGCGACATGCCCCAGGCGATGTGTTCGGCCAGGGCCAGTGCGCTATCCATGATGGGCGCCTCGCCGGTCAAGTGCCAGGCGTCGATCATTCCGTCGGCCCAGACGTGGCCGCCGTCGGCGGCCGTGTGGCTGTCGTACCGCCAACTCCACGTGCCGAGACTGGGCCGCTCGGTCCACATCCCCGTGTGGCCGATCGAGTGCTGATGGTTGGCGCCGACGTAGTAGGGATCGGGATAGGCGTGCACGCAGTCCACGTCGGCCTGGTGGCGGGCGGCCGCCAGGGCCGAACGAAAATAGTCGCGGTTTCCGGTGCGGGCAAACTGCAGGAAGAAGGCGTGGGCGAAATCGTACTCGTTGTTCCCCCAGTTGCGCCCCCGCTCGCCGTACCAGTCGCCATAGTTGAAATAGCCGTAGGTGCGGTCATGGGCCTGACGACGGAGGAAGTTGGCATATCCGTCGGCCACGTACTTGTCCCACAGGGCGAACTGTTGGCCCTCGGGCACGGCCAATCGGCCGAGCGCTTGGGTCTGGGCGTACCAGTCGGCCGGCAGCACGGCCACGACCGGCACGTTCGCCTCGGCCGATATTTCCGCGGGGCTCGCTTGCCCACTGAAGTCCAACGTGATCCGTTCGGTGAAGGACATGCCCCACTTGAACCGGTAAAAGCCCTCGACAAACGGATACAGGAGGTAATGGGGCAGTCCGCGGCCGAACTCGGGGCCGGGCTGCTTGGGCAGGAGCTCGATGCGCAGCTCCTCGCCTTCCGTACGGAGGGCCTTGGGCCAACGCTGCCAGAAGTCGCGCACGGCGGCGGTCAGCCCGCCTCGGGCCGTCGAGCAATGCACGATGCCCGGCGACTGGGCGCCGCGACCTTCCTCTGCGTCAATCTTGAGCGAGTAATTCTTGTCGTCGAGTTGCACCAGCGACACCGCCTGCCCCTGGCGTGCGGCCAATGCGCCGCGGTCGTCAGGCAAAAACATGGCGGCCTGGCGAATCGTTCCGCCGGGGGCGAGGGCGAGGGTGAGCGACGTGACGTCGGTGAACTCCGTCTCCAGGTAATCATTGATGTGCGTGTAGATCACGTCCACTCGCGGAGAGCCGGCGCGGAACACGAGCCGCACGAGGTAACGCATGTACGTCTGACCGTCCGCCGCTGCATAGGCCCCATCGACACGCACGACGACTCTGCGAGGACCCTGCTCCTCGATCTTGACGCTTTCGGGGGCTCGGGCCGCGACGGTGAACAGCTTGCCGTGCTCGTCGACCAGCCGCGCACCGTCCTGGGCGAACGCGCCGGCCTGGTGCGTCACATCGAACTGGCCGCCGTTTGCGCCGTCGTACCACACGCTGCGCAGAAGGTTGAAGCGATGCTTGTCGATCTCCACCTTGAGCGGGCCGGTGACGACCGTCACGACCCCGGAGGCGTCGTCGACCTCCAGCGGCGACTTGCTGGCCGCTCGTTTCACGTCGCTGCCAAACTCAATCTGGTAATCGAGCTTCTGCTTGGCCGTCAACGGCGCCGTGAAGTCGACCAGGACCCATTTCAGGCTGTCGTCGGGCCAGAAACTGGTCGCGGTGAACTGGGCCGGAACTTCCTCTCCGTTGGGCGAGAGCACGCGAAGCTGATCGAGAACGAACAGCGAGCCCTGCGCAAGCGGGAGCCCGAAACGTACGGCCGCCTGGCTTCGAACGACACCCGCCTCTTCCAGCAACCCGACGGGAACCCGCTTTAGCGCGACGGAGCCCCGTTTGCCGGGCTTGCGGGCTTCGGCTGCAAAGGGCGCCGGGGGCCGCGCTCGGCCGAAGGCGGTCGGCTTGGCCGGCGCCACTTGTTCCCGCGTCAGTCCCTTGTCTTTCAGACGCTCCAACTTCACGAGGTTGTCGTGATACCGATAATCGGAAAGTGGGCGCAAGTCGGGCGTGCCCTTGTTGGCAACCTTGGGGACGGCGCGATCGGCCGCGTAGGGGAGCCAAACGGTCTCGCGCGGCGTGGAGTCGGACCGCCCGCCTCGCTTTTCCGCCAGCAGACGCAGGTCGAGCCGCACCTTTCCGTCGGCGATCTTGAGCGGCGCGTCGACGGTCAGGTAGAGGGCCGAGCCCAACACGCGGGCGCCGGCCACGTACGCGGTTTTCGGCGTGAGGGTCGAGTTGGGACGCGATACGCTGAGCGTCGTCCCTGAAACGCTCACCATCAGGTCCACGCCCCGTTGGTCCTTCGAGTCCTGTCGCCCGGTCGCCGGATCGCCGTCGACGTCGTCGTAGAGGATCAATCCGCTGTTCTGGAAGACCGGCTCGCGGGCGAAGCTGATCTTGAACAGCACGCGTTGCTGCCCCACGTGACAGGCCTCGAACCGCACGATGTCGGGCGCGTGCTTCTTCGCTTCCTCGACCGTGTACTTTTGATCCTTGCTGGCCGTGACCGTGACGAGCCGCAGCGGCACGCCGAGCGGTAGTCGCAGTTCCTGACGCAGTTGATCGTCCAGACCGGCGTCGCGATCTTCTCGATCCGCGCCGAAAGCGGCCAGGCCGGTCAGGAGGACGAAAAGGGTCCCAGAACACTTGAGCAAGGGGGAGGCAAAGGGCATGGTGGGCTCCCGAGGGTGGCGTGTTGTGGCGGGGCAGAGGCGTTCCGGAGCAGCCTCGGCTGGACCGCCGACCGGAACGACCTTCGTTGAGTGTACTTCCGGCTGTCTCGGAAGCAAAGATACTTTCAGCGCTGAGCCGGGAATTGTATCGCGTCGACGTGTGGGCCAAGCATGACCTGGGGCGAGTCTCGCTTGAGCCTGGCCCCCAGGATCGAGACGTCCTCAAAGGTCACGCCCTTGACCGCGTGTTCGGCGTCAGCACCGGAAATCTGGACGCGGTAGGGGCCCACCTGGCCGGTCAGCTCCAGGTTCTTGAATCGCACGTTGTTGATGAAACCCGGGACCTTCTTGTGCATGTACTGGTTGACGACCGGCTTGAGCCGGATCAACTCTCCTTGTCCCTCTCCATGGACGCGGACATTTTCCACCGCCACCTCCTCCAGCCGCATGTCTTCGCCGGGCTCCAGGAGGAAGGCGGTCATCGTGAAGTGGATGATGTCGAGGTTCCGCAAGGTGATCTGCCGCATCGACGCCGCGCGGCTTTCGTGGCCCAGCAGGAAGATCCTCGCCCGGTCGCACCACAGGATGGAATTCTCCACCGTGATCCGCTCCACGTTGTTGTTCGCCCCGCTCAGGCTGAGCCCTTTCATGGCCACGCAATCGTCGTCGCTGCGGATGAAGCAGTCGGTGATCAGCACGTCCTGGGAATTGCAGGGGTTGATCCCGTCGTCGTTTTGGACCCGGGAGTTGCAGAGCTTGACGTTGCGGATGGTGACGTGCCGGCTGTCGCGAGGCACGATGGTCCAGTGGGACGAGCCGCGGATGGTAATCCCTTCAACGCTGACCTCCTCGCCGTGGATGCCGAGCGTGTAACCATAGGGGCCCTTGCGCCACTCGTAGTCGGAGCCGTCGAGAATGCCACGGCCGCGAATCCGGATCTTGGAGCCGTTGGCGGCAATTGCCCCTTTCACCACGGCTCCGCCGGCCAAGTAGACCGTCTGGCCGCTGGCCACATCGATCCGTCCAGGCCGGTGGATCCCCGGGCCGAAGTACAGGACGCCGGGATCGCCCGCCTTGGGCTCGCCCTCTTCGATCGGATTGGCGAACAACAGCAGCGGCCCGTGTTTGCCGTCCGGCTCGACGCTCACCTTGCGAGGCCCGGCGAGCGTCAGTTCGATGGTGTGGTCGTCTTCGAGCTTGAGTTGGGCCCCGGACGACTGCGGCCGGACAACCGTGTTCCGGAGCGAACGCTTCGAGGTAATCCGCACCTTGACGGGCCCCGAGGTGTCGAAGTTGGCGAAGGCATACGGTCCGCCGTAGTCCCATCGCTTCCCAGCAAAGGGCGCGTCCAGGGTCCGGGCGGTGTAGGCATCGACCTTCTTGCCGTCGGCCCGGATCTCGTAGTCCGACGAGAGCGTCTCGCCCGCGGGGGCCGGGTAGGTGACAACCTCGGCACGAGCGACCGTAGTGGCCAGGAGCCCGAGGACGATTGACGTACAGGATAGGATGGAGAGGTGTGGCAGTCTCATGGGGGGCATTCCGTGTTGTTCAGACGACGCATGGAATCGAACCGACCGATCAAAGCCGTAGCGGACCCGAAGAGGGGCCAAGCCCGGCCAGGGCTCCATCTTAACAGCGGTCCGGCACGCAGCCAACCATTCGGTTGGACCTACTCCATGAGGCCCCATCCTTCCTCATTCTCCCGCGTCAAATCGTGTTGAAATTGGGCCAGCGGTTGTGCTAGGCTGATTCCTGGCAGCCCAAGAAGGCAAGCCGCTGGATCTTTGACAATTGACGCTTTCGACAAAATTGCCCTCGCGCTTCAGCGTACGGCCGTCCGGCCTGGCCCAATCGCTGAGATCGGCTGCGCGCATGGCCCGTGCTCCCTGCAGAGCACGGGCCGGGAACTCCCAAAACACGGAAACCATGCGGGGGGAGATAAGCATAGGTGGTACATATGGGGCCGAATTACGTAGACGCCCATGAATTATGCAACACTCCCCCACTTTCGGGTTAATTCACTTGCGTCTTTTCGCCTAGATGCAAAGCTTGGAATAACTGCCACTTACGAATGTGCGCCGCGTCGCAAAATTTGCATCACAACACGTGAGGCTTTCCACAATTCTCTCGCTAAACCTGGGGGCTATCCACGGAGCGCCGGCCGGCGGCAGAGGCCGTTTGCAGGATCATTCCCCCAATCAGAGGAGGGTGGTTCACGCACTCGTTCGTGCTCTCGCGGCTGCCGACTACGGCCGGCCGTCAAGTTCGCATTACGCGACGTTGGGCCAGTTCCTTGCCCGAAAGGTCTTGGATCACGACCCGGAGCGATTGCGAGTCGGCCTCCAGAACGATCAGCGTGGCGTTGTGAAGGTCGGGACCGCCGCCAACGACCTGCATCGGGAGTCCTTCGGCGGGATCATCGACGCGCCAGGCGTGCTTGTGGCCGCTGACGACCAGCGGGACACCCGCTTCGCGCAACACGGGCATCCACGCCTTCGCCCCGTCGCCCGACCAGGCTGCAAAACCCTCCAGACTCAGCCCGTCGTTGTCGTTCGGCAGGCCGCGCAAGGGGATGTGGCAGAAGACCACTTTGAAGGGGGCCGAGGCGATTTCGGGCCGGGCCAGGGCCTCACGGAGCCAGGCGGCCTGCCGAACCCGGTACGGTTCGTAGGCGGCCGTCCCGGCAAATACCGGATGGGCATCCGGCTTGTCTTCGCCCGTGTCCAAACTCAGCAGGGCAAGGGGGCCGTGACGCCGGGCCACATTGTAGGGCAACGAGGCGTCCGGGCCGGGGGCCAGACAATCGCGGATCTCCCGGGCGCTTGCCCCGCGCACGTCGTGATTGCCCGGCACAAACAGCAGCGACCGCGTCGAGGCCCAGGTCGGCTTGAGAAGCACTCGCGACACTTCCGCCGGCGAGTTGAAGGCCGAGACGCATGTGTCGCCATTCCACACCAACACCTCCGGCCGAGCGGCCTCGATGCGCGAGGCCAGGGCTTCCACCGTTTTCAGGTGCTCATGCGTGTCGTTGACGACCGCCACCCGCACCCGGGACGCCGCCGGGTCGGGCAAGGTGAGGCACTGCGTGGGCCCGGCGACCGGTTCCCCGCGGTGCAGCTTGTAGGCGGTCTCGTAGCGCAACGACTGGGCGACCACGCGGTAGTAGATCCGGCGGCCCGGCACCCCGAAGTTGCCCAGCGAAACTGGGACGATCAGAGCCCGGTCGCTGGCCTGGACCAGGCCGGCCTGACTTGGGATGGCACGTTGATCGAGCCGGTCGGGCGACACGCCCCACTCGACCCAACCGGTGGCCAACTGCCCGACGGCCGCACTGACCGCGAACCCTGTGGTCGAGAGATGTTGCACGACCGGCGGGCCAGCCAAGAGCGACGCGGCGTCGGCCGGCGGGTTCGCCGCGGCCCGCGCCGATCGAGAATCGCCCAGCCAAACCAACGATGATGCGGGAATCAACCGGAGCAGATCACGACGGTTTAGCACGATGGTCTCCTTGGCAGACTGGGGGGCGGGATCAGGGGGAACGCTTCACAGGGGGCGTTGTGCCAGAGCCGTTGCAGCAGCACGCGGCTTTCTACTGAAATTCTAAACTACGCTGCGTGCTTCTGAAAAGACTGCGATGCTCGCTGATGGGTTTTGACGAACCAAACCGGTA
>JBDKTH010000430.1:0-5250 GCA_039680305.1 Thermoguttaceae bacterium
CGGATCTGGGGGCCCCCGCATGCTCGGCACCGCCCTACATCACCGGTTTTGTTCGTCAAAACCCATAAAGGGGCCAATGCGTGAAAGGAGAGGCCATGAGTCGATCGGATATGCCGGCCGGTTTGCCGGAAGGTTCGCGGCGAGAATTCCTCAAAGTGGTGGGTTCCCTGCCCGCCGCGGTCGCGATCGCCCAGGGCGTCTCGGCCGCGCCGACCCAAGAGGTCTCGCTGCCGCAGATTCGCCTCGGGCCGCACTCGATCTCGCGTCTGATCTGCGGGGCCAACCCGTTCAACGCCGGCTCGCATCTGTCGGTCTTCGTCAACCACGAGATGCGGGCCTACTTCACCCCCGAGCAGACCCTCAAGACCTTGCGCCGTTGCCAGGAAGTGGGAATCAACTGCTGGCAGTCGGGCGCGAAGAATCTCGACTTGTACCGGCGATTCCTGGACGAAGGCGGCAAGATGCAGTTTATCGCCATTGAGGCGAACAAGGCCGAAGCGATCGACCAGCTCCGCCAAGGCGGCTGCCTTGCCATCGCGCATCACGGCGAGGTCACGGACCGGTTCTTCAAGGACGGCAAGCTCGACAAGGTCAACGACTTCCTGAAACGCGTCCACGACGCGGGGCTTCTGGCCGGCGTATCAACCCACATGCCGGCGGTGGTCGACGCGATCGAATCAAAAGGCTGGCAAGTCGACTACTACATGACCTGCGTCTACGAGCGCCACCGGTCGAAGGAAGACCTGGAAAAGCTCCTTGGCCAGGCCCCGATCCCCGTAGGCGAAGTCTATCTGCCGTTGGATCCGCCGCGCATGTTCAAGGTCGTCCAGGCGACCAAGCGCCCCTGCCTGGCCTTCAAGATCCTCGCGGCCGGCCGGCTCTCCGAGCGTCGCCCCTGGATCGAACAGGCCTTCCGGGAGACATTTGCCGCGATCAAGCCGAGCGACGCCGTGATTGTCGGCATCTAAGACCGCTACAGCGACCAGCCGGCCGAAAACGCCGCGTATGTGCGGCGGTTCGGGAGCTAGGGGCTATACCAAAACTCCCTCTCCCTCCGGGAGAGGGTTGGGGTGAGGGGAGCTGTTGCTGGCCCAGCCATGGCGATTGCTATCCGCTGCGCAAGACACGGTAAGCAGCAAGCGTGAGGGAAGTCTCGAAAGCCGTATCCATGGCGATCCCCCTCACCCCGGCCCTCTCCCAGAGGGAGAGGGGAACGCAGCCGTGGAGCCTGTGCGACAGCTTCTTACTCCCGATTCGACATAAACAGCCGCAGGATGTACCAGAACAGCAGGGCCACCGAAGCGAACAAGGCCAACGCTGCGGCCACGTGCTGCCCGATGCGATAGTGGTGCATCACATTCGACGTGTCGTAGAGGATGTAGCCGCAGGCCAGGGCGATCATCGCGTAGGTGAAGATCGGTCCCAGGTTGAACCCGAAGAGGATCGCCACGGCGATCAGCCCCAACGCGGCAAACCCGCCGAACATCAAAATGCCGCGCAGGAAGGAAAAGTCCTTGCGCGTGGTGAAGACGATCGCCGTCAGCACGCCAAACAGGGCGAACGTCGTCACAGCCGCAGTCGAAATGGCCTGGGGAGCCATGGCCTGGGCGATGAAAAGCAGCGGCACGAAGATCACCGATTCGGCCAGCACATACAATCCCAGCCCCAGGTACTGCGTGGTCAGGCTTTGGGCCGACCGGGCCCAATTGTCGGCCACATAGCTGACGAGCATGAACAGTCCGAGCACGACTAGCCAACCAACCTTCGAGCCGATCATCAGCCCCACAAGGTTCTCGATGCCAGGAAGGTTCAGCAGAACGGCTTCCAGGACCACGAACAGACCGATCGCACCGGCCAGGTGCAAATAGGTCTTGGAGATGAACTCGCTTCGTTCATCGGCGGCAGCCTGGGCGGCAAACGTACCCAAGGGCGACTGGTACGGGTTTTCGACGGAACTCATGATGACCCCTTCGTGAATGGAGAACCCGCTCGGATGGCCCGCCTGCTCACGCGATCGGAGCAGAAGCGAAATCGCGCCACGGGTCCGTTGGCCTGGAACTTTCCAATGCGGTATCAAGCACAACCCAATTATGGGAGATGAAACGAAGCGGTCAAGCTGACCCACGGCCTTTTCCGGAATCGCGAAAAAACGCTGGAAATTGGGCCAGCCGATCTGTTAGGCTTACCCGTGGCAGCCTCAACGCTGGCCATTGGATCTTTGACAATTCGCTTTCCGGGCATTCGGCAGCCCCGCAGGCTGTCCATGTCCTGCTGCGCCCGTCCCCCCCGTCCGTCCTTGACGGCGGTCAAAGAAACGGGGTTCATTCGCCAGGAGCCCTCGCGTGCCCTCCCTCTGGAATGCGGCATTGGGAGATCGTTCTCTCCATAAGAGGGGGCGATTTTCGAGATCGAGGGGCGGCCTTTTGCAACGTAACTCGAAAGGGTTACATGGAGTCTTTTTCTGTAACGTCTTTTACAGAAACAACTTAGGGTTATCCCCAAAGCCCAAGGTTTCTTAGTCAAATGCGACGGCGACGCGCACGAAAGAACAAACGTGCCACCTATGGTGGGTTTGCATGAGCGGCTTTCGCATTAGAGGGGGCGACCTGCCGGCGACAAGGAATCCAGATCGGCAGTGGGCAAGGCTGTGGTTGCAGAAGCCTTATCTTCAGCCGATCTTCCGCGTCACCTACAACCCCTCCAGCCCGCAAAAGCGTTAAAGCCAATCGTTTTGGGCAGCCGAAGCTAAATTGACGGCGCTGCCACCTGCTGGTGGCCATGCTCCGTACTTTTCGTTCGTCTGCCGCATACTCCTCATTCGAGGGGATTGGCATCGGGGAAGCCGCGGAGGTTTCTATGCTGCGACGCTCAGCCCAAACGCGAGTTGCCTCGCTCACGCTTGGGCTCTGCGCGCTCGTCGTGGCCCTCCAGGCCGGCTGCAGCCAGGAACGCTACTACCATCAGGCCGACGAGGAGGCCAAACGCCTCGTCGCCGAGAAGTCGAACGACCCGCGCTGGACCGCCCCACCCGACTTCAACATCCAGATGGATCCGCGGAGCCGGTTCTACGATTCGTGCAACCAGATCCGTCCGCCGATTCCCGAGGACGATCCGGCCGCCCACGTGTATATGCACTGCGTCGACGGCAAGAAGGGCTACAAGAAGTGGCTCGTCAACGGGGAACGCCATGAGTTGGAAAATCCCTGTTGGCGTCAGCGCTTGGGCGAATATGCGGAAGTGACGCCCGAGGGACGCGTCAAGCTGACCTTGGAGTCGGCCATGGCGATCGCCAGGATCAACTCGCCGGAGTTCCAGGAACAGTTGGAGCAGGTCTACCTCTCGGCCCTCGACGTGAGTACCGAGCGATTCCGCTTCGACGTCCAGTTCTTCGGCCACAACGAAACGGCGATGAACCACGACGGGCGGCTGCATGCCGGCGGAGAACAGAACGTGCTGCGGACCGACACCAAACTGGAGATGAACCGCCAGTTTGCCACCGCCGGGGAACTGCTGGTCGGGTTTGCCAACTCGTTCGTCTGGCAGTTTGCCGGGCCGGACCAGTATTCGACCTTCTCGATCCTCGACTTCAGCCTCGTGCAGCCGCTGTTGCGTGGGGCCGGCCGGGCCGTGGCCCTCGAATACCTCACCATTACCGAGCGGTCGCTCTTAGCCAGCCTTCGATCGTTGCAGCGCTATCGCCAAGGGTTCTATACGGCGGTGTCCATCGGCGACCTGGGCGTCGGCGGCGTCTCCCGCCGCGGCGGCTTTATGGGCGGGACAGGCCTGACCGGGTTCACCGGCACCGGGACCGGCGGCTACGGCGCCTTGGGCTCGATCTATGCCGGCGGCGGCGTCTCGGGGTTTGCCGGTGGCGGCGCGGGATCCGTCGGGGGCCTGGTGGGATTGTTGCAGCAACTCCAACGTATGCGCAACACCGAAGAAAACCTCAATGCCCAACTGCGGGCCCTGAGTCTGCTGGAAGCCCATCTCGAGGCCGGCACCGTCGATCTGACCCAGGTCGATCAGTTCCGCCAGAGCATCGAGACGTCGCGTGCCGAACTCTTGGTGGCTCGCGATAACCTGGAAACCCAACTGGATAGCTACAAGACCGGCGTCCTCGGACTGCCGCCGAATCTGCCGGTCGAACTCGACGACACGCTGATTCATCCCTTCCAGTTCATCTCCCCGGACATGATCGAACTGCAAAACCGCCTGTCCGACTTCCTCGATCAGTTCGGGCAACAACCTCCCGAGCCCGACAAGGCGGCCTTCGACCAGGCTTTCGAGCAGTTGGCCGACCTGTGCCCCCAGGTCCAACAGCAGTTCGACGTTGTCACGCAAGACCTCCAGAAGGCCCGAGAGACGATGCCGGTCCGCGAGCAAGCGATGAGCCCCGTGGAACGTCGCCTCCTCGGCCGCGATCTGGATCGGTTGAGCGGCAGTATGCAGGAACTCCGGCAACAGTGGGCCCAACTCCAGCCGTGGATCGGCCGGCTTCGCCAACAGGCGGAAACGCCTCCCCGGCGTCACACGGCCGACCAACTGGTGGCCGTCGTCGCGGGAAGTTCGACGCTCGTCGGCGAGCTATCGCTGGTCCAGGCCCGCGCCCGCTTGGAACAGCTAACCATTCGTCACGAAACGCTCGATCCGGAAGTTGCCCTGAGCATCGCCCGGGCCAACCGCCTCGACTGGATGAACCAGCGGGCCAGCCTGGTGGACACCTGGCGATGGATCACCCTGAAAGCCAACGACCTGGAATCGGACCTGGGCGTAACGCTCAGCGGCGACATCAGCACCACGGGCAACAACCCGGTGCGATTCCGGGCGCCGACGGGGAGCCTCCGCGCGGGCTTGCAGTTCGACCCGCCCTTCACCCGGCTCTTGGAACGAAACAACTTCCGCCAGGTGCTCATCGACTACCAGCGGGATCGCCGCAACATGATCCAGTATGAGGACGGCGTGCACCAGAACTTGCGGCAATTGCTCCGTCAACTGGACGAACTGAGCGTCAACCTGGAGATTCAACGGCGGGCCGTGGCGATTGCGATCCGGCGCGTGGACAAGACCCGCGAGACGATCAACCAGCCACCGCCGCCGGCCCAGCCCGGCCAGGCCCAGGCCCAACTGGGACCGACCGCCGCCTTCGACCTCCTGAACGCCCTGACCGCCCTACGCGGCTCGCAGGACGCCTTCATGAGCGTGTGGATGAATTACTACGCGGCCCGGATGCGCCTGGCCCGGGAACTGGGC
>JBDKTH010000546.1:0-15223 GCA_039680305.1 Thermoguttaceae bacterium
TCGCGCGGATCTCCTTGCCCTCGGCGTCGCAGCGATGGAGCACGGCCACCTTGGTCAGCCAGCAGTTGACCCACCGCTTGCAGCGGCTCGACACGAAGACGATGTCGCCACAGGGCAGATACGTCGGTTCGATGTCGTCAAACGGACCGTCGGTCAGTTGGCGCAGCCCGGTGCCGTCAACGTTGATCTCGTACAGATGATAGTGAGGTGTGCCGCCCGGCCGGTAGGAGAAGAGGATTTTTTGGGCGTCGTAGTGAACGATCGGATCGCGAACGGCCCCCTTGTCGTCTTGGAGCAGGACGGTCCCTTGGCCGGTCTTCACGTTCAAGCGGCAGAGTTTGCCGCCATCGCCGTAGGTTTTGCGATCCTCGCTGTCGGCGTAGTAACTGAAGTTGGCGTACCAGTGGCCGTCCTTGCCAGGCTGGCGCAATGCGAAGATGATCTCCTCGACGTCGCGGCCCTGGAACGCTTCGGCCAGGCGGCGACGGGCCTCGGCCTCTTGCTCGGCACGGCGTTGGGCGACGGCCCGTTTCCTCTTGGCCAAGGCTTGCGCCGCTTGATCCGAGCAGCGAACCTCCCAGATCGAGAACAGGCCGTGCGGGCCCGGTTTCTGGCACAACACGCGAAGATAGCGGCCCTGGCCGGAAAGGCCGGTCAGGGTTTCGGTCCCGCCGCGGCCGTCGGTTTTGCGGCCGGCGGTCTGCCAGGTCTTCGCGTCGGCCGACACCTGGATCTGATACTCGGCCGCGTAGGCCGCCTCCCAGACGATGATCAATTGGCCGATGTCGACCGGTTGGCCAAAGTCGATCTGCAGCCACTCCGGCTTGCCCCGGAATCCCTGGCTGGCCCAGCGGGTTTTGGGATTCCCGTCGAGGGCGTAGTCGGCCGGGTAGTCCTTCGCGTGGACCGACGACGCCGTGACAAACGCCAGGTCGTCAGCCGCCAGGCCTGGGCGGGCCCAGGCGCCAAGGCCAGCGAGACTCAGCAACCACACAACCATAGCGCGTCGCATGACCGGCATCGGAGGGTTTCCGTCAGGTGGGACCTCAGCTTGGGTTTCACGCCCCTGCGTGGGGGCATGGCGGGCACCTTCATGCTAACACGGGCGCCCCAAGGCTGTAAAGCGGGCGGCGGATGGGGTTACCATCGACGATAGCTCGGTTTGAGAGTGATCACGAAAGCACGAGAACACGAAAGACAGAGGAGACGAGTCCAAGGCGTACGATATCGCCGCGACCAATGAGTCTTCCTTGCGGGTTTCGTGCTTTCGTGTTTTCGTGATCGCCAATCTTCCACTCGTTTCCGTCTCCCCCTCCTTCGGCCTTGCCCACGGGTTCGCCCGCGCAACAATTCCCCTGGAGGGAGGACGAATTGATGGGTGACCCCAGAGAGGGAATGCGGGAAGTCCAGCGCATGGCGGATCGGGTCTCGCGGTTGATCCTCAGCAGCGATCTGCCCGCGATCGACATCGAGATCGAGAAGAACAAGGTCCGTGAGCGGTGTCTGGAGCTCTATCCCGACCGGGAGGAGCTTTACGAGATGATCTACGAGAGCCGCTTCCAGCGCCTCTGGGATCAGTTCCGCAGCGAGGAGGAGCCGTGAACGTCCCCGAAACGCACCGGCAGGACGATCACGCGCGGCACAAGTGCCGCGGCTAAACGGCCCCCCTCTTGCGTCAGGTCTTCAGATCCTTTCTCACCCGGTTTCAGGTTTTCCGTCAAAACCCGCACCATCTGCACAAACGTTTGAGAACCTTGCAGGAAGCGACTATGATCCACTTTCGGGGCGGCTGGGTCGGATAGACGACGGTAGGATATCTTCTGGGTGGGGATCCTACGTCCCAGCCGCCCCCGTTTCTTTGGTTTCGCCGCCGATGGGCCAATGCTGTCGGCCGCAAACGCGATCACGACGCCCAGCCCTCCGGGAGAGGGAATCGCCATGGATTCGACCACGACCAGTCTCCCTTCCCCAAAAGGCAAGGGAGCCGGGCGGCAGCCGCACGTGGCGCTCTTGATCGAGACGTCGCGGACCTATGGACGGGATCTGCTGCGCGGCATCAAGCGATTCATGTCCGAGCACGAGCCGTGGTCGATCTTCACCGAGATGCGAGCCCTGGAGTCGCCGGTTCCGCCATGGCTGGTGCGATGGCGCGGCGACGGCATCCTCACACGCACCAACAGCCAGGCCATGGCCGACGCCATTCGCAAGACGGGCGTCCCGGCCGTGGAGCTTCGCGCCACGAAGCTCCGTCACAATCTTCCCTTCATCGGCGTCGACAACCGCTGGCTCGGCCAGATGGTCGCCGAGCACTTGCTGGAGTGCGGTTTCCGGCACTTCGGCGTCTACGAGTTGGCCACGGAAGGGTATTTTGAGGAGCGACGCGACAACTTCATCGAGACGCTGCGCCAGGCCGGGTTTCCCTGCCACGAGTACCAGACGCCGGACCGACGGGAGAAACCGGTGCACTGGGAGAAGCAGCAGGCGGCCGTGGCCCGCTGGATCGCCGGTCTGCCCAAGCCGATCGGGATCATGGCCTGCACCGATCAACTCGGCTTCTGGCTGTTGGACGCCTGCCGCCGGGCGGGCGTGGCCGTGCCCGAGGAGGTGGCCGTGGTCGGCGTGGAGAACGACGAGTCGCTCTGTGCGATGTCCACGCCGCCCTTGTCGAGCGTCCAGTTCAACGGCGAACAGATCGGCTACCAGGCGGCCGTGATGCTGGCCCGCCTGATGGCCGGCGAACCGGTGCCGAAAGAGCCGATGTTGGTCAAGCCGCTAGGGATCGTCACGCGCCAATCGTCCGACGTCGTGGCCCTGGAGAACCAGGACCTGGCCGCGGCTGTGCGATTCATCCGCGAGCATGCCTGCGACGGGATCACGGTTGACGACGTACTCCGCGCGGTGCTCGTCTCCCGCAGTTCGCTCGAGCGGCAGATGCGCAACGTGCTGGGCCGCACGCCAGCCGCCGAGATCGCCCGCGTGCAGTTCAACCGCGTGCGTGAACTCTTGAGCGAGACCGAGCTTTCGCTGGCGGCGATCGCCGGAAAGGTCGGATTCAACTACCCCCAGTACATGGCTGAGGCCTTCAAACGCCGCTTCGGCCAAACGCCCGGCGAGTTTCGCGCGGCGACTCGCGGGCCACAGAAACGCTGACCTCCGGGCGTCGTCTATTTCAAGTCGATCGTCAAGTCATTCGAGCCGGCCCCAAGAGTAACTGTATAGTCGCTGGACGTCTCGCTGAGGTATTTTTCCGGAATTCTGGACACGCCGCCGAGATAGACGGTGTATTTTCCCGAAGAGACGGGGCTCTCGAACGCGAATTTCCCACTCTTGTCCAGCGAACCTTGAGTGGTGGCGCCCGTTTCGAGCGAATAGAAGCAGACGGTCCCCCGCCCTACCGGCTTGCCGCCAATCGCGATGGTTCCCGACACGTGAGCGGTTGCTTCCGGGATTTCGTCTTCCGCAGAACGGCAACCGATGGCGGCCGCGACGAACAGACTCGCAGCCACGAACATGAGTGGCCATGCGCCAGGGTTGAGTCCGTCTCGCGTTTTCACACGACGCTTCGTTCCAACCACGAATTCCTGCATGAACACACCTCCATCTGAAGACGCTGAGGCCAAGGCGTGGTGAGCAAGGACAGTCTCGGGTCTATTACGCGCCTTACGGCATAGCAGCTACGTTGCCATCGGCCTTATCCCCAAGGTGCTGGTAGAGGGAGAATTCGATGGTCTCGCTCACGAAATGCACGGAGCCGTCGGCCGCCAGGAATTGCACACCTCCGGGATGGTCGCTGCCGAAATTGGCCCAATAGTCGTTCCATGCGGCACTGGTCCCGGAAACGGTCGTGCCATTGTCCAGGTAGAAGGTAAATGTCGCATTGGGAACGACGTCGATATTTACGGGATAGCACATGTTTCGGGTCGAATGCCAACCCCAGCGGTACTGGGGACTCACAAGCGAGGTGGACTGAACGGTTCGCTTCTCGCCCACGGCGATCGTGTTGCTCGTTCCGTCGAGAATATCGCCAAAGCGGCAGACCGAATTCTGGCTGAACATCCCTTTTCGATAGTAGACGGATCCAGAATTGGTGTGACCGGTCCCGGCACTCAGCGCATAGTCGCCGTACGCCACGGAGGAACTTGCTTTCTCCGGACGAGGCTTCGACGGGCAGAAGTATCCATCCACGGGCACTTTCTTCGCCGCATTATTCTCCGCAGCGTCGTACGAATAGCGGAAATCCCACAGCCGGTGAAGATTCTCCATTTCCATGAACGGCAGGATGAACACCCAGCCACTAACGGCATTGCCGCCGTTGGGCGGATTAGTGCCGGAGCTGATGCACCCCGGGGGAAACACCCCGAACGTGTCGTGATAATTGTGCAACGCCAGCCCAATCTGCTTCAGATTGTTGTTGCATTGCGTGCGGCGTGCCGCCTCGCGCGCCGCCTGAACGGCCGGCAACAAGAGGGCAATGAGGATGCCAATAATTGCAATCACCACCAACAGCTCCACCAGGGTAAACCCTTTCGACTCTCGCTTTGCCATGGGCTGTTTCTCCTTTTGTCAACGGAAAACCTGCAATGACAGGTCGATTTTCCCACTTCCCCGCCTTTAGCGTCAATCAACTTCGTGTTCATTCCGTTTCAGAACCTGCGTCAAACCCACGCCCCTAACGGAAGATCTGAACACGAATAGCGAAAAACCTGAATGAACTGACCGGCGACTGGGAGTACAATAAGGATCGTATGCCGGGCTGGTGAGATACGAACCAAACGGCCCGGCCAACCAACAACGTCTGCGCGCTTTCACCATGAGTCATGTTCCCATGAACCGAGTCTTGATCATCGTTGGCGACGCCACGGAGACCGTCGACACGTTATACCCCTACTACCGCCTGCAAGAAGACGGTTTCATTCCCGTGGTGGCGGCTCCCGAAAAGCGTCGCTACCAACTGGTCATGCACGAAGTAAAACCAGGCTGGACGATTACCAAGGAGTGGGAAGGCTACACGATTGAAGCCGATATCGCCTTTTGCGACGTGAAGCCGGAAGAGTATTTGGGGATCTTCTTCAGCGGCGGCCGGGCACCCGAGTATATCCGCTACGACGAAGCTCTTGTGCGGATCACGCGACACTTCTTCGAGGCCGGAAAACCGATTGCCAGCGTGTGCCATGGCGTGGAGATCCCCGCCTACGCCGGCTGTGTGAAGGGCCGGCGCATGGCCACGGTGCCCAAGTGCCGCTTCGATCTCGAGGTCTGCGGCGGCCAATTCGTCGACGCGCCGTGCGTGGTCGATGGCAATCTGGTCAGTGCGCGCACCTATCACGATCATGGTCCGTTCATGAAACAGTTCATGCGAATCCTTAACGAGGCCGCCGCTCATGAATAGATGGACTCGCCGCCAGTTTTGCACCACAGCCATGACCGCGATCGGAACGGCTGCCATCGGACCCGCCGCATTCGCCACGCCGACGAAAAAGCCGTTCCGATGGCGCTACGCCCTTGCGTCGTGCATGTACGGCCGGATGACACTGGCCGAGATCGTGCCCCAAGTCCATCAGATCGGCGCCGAATGGATCGATCTTTGGCCTTCGCCGCATGGCAACCAGCGTGAACAGATGGACGCCCTGGGGACCGAAGCGTTCGGTAGATTGCTCGACACGCATCACGTCCGTCTCGGCATGACGACCCGTTACGATCTCGGACCGTTTCGGCTTCAGGACGAATTGCGACTGGTTGCCAAACTCGGCGGGCGACTGGTTGTAACCGGCAGCGCAGGCCCGAAGGACGTAGCCGGCGCCGAGGCGAAAGCGGCGGTAGCCCAGTTTGTCGAACAGATGAAACCCCATCTCGATGTTGCCGAAGAGTGCGGGGTGACGATCGGGATTGAAAACCATGCCCACGCTCTGATCCACACGCCGGACTCCCTGCGGTATTTGGCCGAATTATCCCCCTCGCCACGCCTGGGAATCGCCCTGGCGCCCTACCACTTGCCGCAAGACGAAAAGCTGCTGGCCGCGCTGATCGCCGATCTGGGCCCCCGGCTCGTTCACTTCTATGCGTGGCAGCACGGCCAAGGCTGTATGAAGAAGATGCCAAAGGCGGACGAGTTGGAGCAGATGCCCGGGCGAGGTAAGCTCAACTTCCGGCCGCTCGTGGCCGCGCTGCAAAGCGTCGACTACCAGGGCTGGACGGAAATCTTCATGCATCCGACGCCGCGAGGCAGTCCAATTCTCGATACGGTGGCTGACGTGACGGCCGAAATCAACCGAGCACGAACCTACTTGGAGGACTGCTTATCATGAACCAATCCCCCTCATCCCGCCGTCAGTTTCTCAAAACCTCCACGGGCCTGCTGGCCGGTGGATCACTGTTGCCGTATGTTTTCACCGCCAACGCCGAAGAGGCGAGCCGACCGAAGTCGAAGAACGACCGGTTCCGGATCGGCGCGATCGGCATGCGGTATCAAGGGTCGGTGATCACCCAGAAGGCCGTCGAGCATGGCGACGTGGTGGCGATCGCCGACGTGGACCGCGAGATCGGCGAAAAGGCGGTGGCCGAGTTCGGCGGCAAGGCCACGCTCTACGAGGATTATCGCAAGCTGCTGGACCGCAAGGACATCGACGTGGTGATGATCGGCACGCCCGACCACTGGCACACGAAGATGATCATCGACGCCTGCCGGGCGGGCAAGGACATCTACGCGGAAAAACCGCTGACGCTGACGGTCGACGAAGGGAAGATCCTGTGCCGGGTGGTCAAGGAGACGGGCCGCGTGGTCCAGGTCGGCACCTGGCAGCGGAGCGACTGGCGATTCCGGTTGGCCTGCGAATTGGTTCGCGCCGGACGGATCGGCAAGCTGCAGACCGTCACGGTCACCAGCGGTCAGAACCCGACGGGCGGGCCGTTCAAGCCCGAGCCGGTGCCCAAGCAGCTCAACTGGGACCTCTGGCAGGGCCAGACGCCCGACGTGCCCTACATCAAAGAACGCTGCCACTACACGTTCCGCTGGTGGTACGAATACTCCGGCGGTCAGTTGACCGACTGGGGCGCGCACATCGTCGACATCGCCCACTGGGGCATGGGCACCGATTACTCCGGCCCCGTCGTGATCGACGGCCAGACCGAACGCTTGCCCAACGAGCCGAACTGCTACAACGTGCCGCCCAAGTTCTCGGTCACGATGCAGTATCCCGGCGACATCCAACTCCGCTTCGAGTGCGAAGGCCGGCAGGGCGTGATGTTCGAGGGCGAAAAGGGCCGGATCTTCGTCAACCGCGGCACGATCGCCGGCAAACCGGTCGACGAGCTCAAAGAGAATCCGCTCCCCCGAGAACAGTTCAAGCTCTACGCCCACGACAACACGACTCGGCCGGAGCGTGCCGGCAAGCTCGACGCGATCATCAACCACATGGGCAACTTCTTCGATTGCGTCAAGAGCCGCCACACGCCGATCTCCGACGTCGTGAGCCAACACCGCTCCGTCAGCGCATGCCACCTGGGCAATATCTCGCTCCGGCTGGGACGCAAGCTCCGCTGGGATCCGGACAAGGAACAGTTCGTCGGCGACGACGAGGCCAACCGCTGGCTCCGGCGCGAACAGCGCAAGCCGTATCAGATCGAAGGGTAGCTTGTGGTGCAAACGTCCCGTTTGCACGACAACCGACTGTATGGTGTTGCGTTTAGCCCAGTCGCTTGCGACAGGAGGAATGCACTGCGCCACAACGAAAAGGGGGCCAAACCTACTTAGCGACTTGCCAGAGCGAGTCGACGAAGTACTTCTGCGCGTCGAAGAGGTGAGCCTGGACGCAAAAGCCGGTTGAGTCGGCCATCGTTTCAATCTCGCTGAGGTCGTACTTGTACGAGCACTCGACGTGGATCCCCTCCCAGGGCTCTAGCGTCACGACCTCGCCGAGTTGGCGGATCTCGACACGCTGGGCCTCGGTGCTGACCAGCCAGCTCTCCATTCGCGACTGGAGCACGTTGTAGGAGCCGTAGTGGACAAAGCGACGGCGGTCGAAACGGCCGCCGAGTTCCCGGTTGATCCGATCGAGCAGGTTGAGGTTGAATTCCCGGGTGATGCCCTGGGCGTCGTTGTAGGCCCGATGGAGAATCTCGGGGGCCTTTTTCAGATCGAAGCCGATCAGCACGAGATCGCCCGGGTTGAGCGACTCCCGTAGTCCGGCGAGAAACTGCCGGGCGTCGAACGGATCGAAGTTGCCGATGTTCGAGCCGAGGAACAGGACGAAGTTCCGCTCGGCACTCCGCTGGCTGAGCAGATGCAGGGCATCGAAGTACTCGGCCACGATCCCGTGCACGGAGAGCGTGGCAAGACCGTCGTGATGGTGGAGCGAATCGGCCAGATCGGCGATCGTCTCCCGGCAAATGTCGACCGGCACGTAATTGAATTCGAGCCGCTCGGCGAGAAAGTGGCGCAAGAGAATCCGGGTCTTGCGGCCGTCGCCCGCCCCCAATTCGACCAGGCGAAACGGCTCCCGGGCGACGGCGCCGGCCAACTGGCATTTGCCGCGATGGAGGATCTCGCGTTCGCAGCGGGTCAGATAGTATTCCGGCAATTCCATGATCTCCTGAAAGAGCCGGCTGCCCCGCTCGTCGTAGAACGAGCGGGCGGGGAGGGATTTGGGCGTGGCCAAGAGTCCTTGGAGCACGTCCCGGGCAAAGGCCGCGGCCGGGGAGGCGTGCCCCCGAGTCGGCAAGACTTCGTAGGTGGCGTGCATCGACACCTCGGGCTACAGGTCTTGTGCCAGGCGCAGACCGGTGAACTGAAAACGCGTGCCCGGCGCCCAGAAGTTGCGGTAGCTCGTGCGGATGTGATCGGCCGGGGTCACGCACGATCCGCCGCGCAAGACGCGCTGGTTGTCCATGAACTTGCCGTTATACTCGGCCAACGTGCCGGAAAACGCCTGATACCCCGGATACGGCTCGTAGTAGCTGACGGTCCACTCCCACACATCGCCAAAGGCCTGTTTCAACGCATGCGGGCTTTCGGCCGGACGGGGATGAAGCGCGCCGCTGTCCAACAGGTTGCCCGACTGTGGCGTCTGTCCCGACGACCGTACGGCATGTTCCCACTCGCGTTCTGTAGGGAGCCGGGCGCCGCGGTAGTCGTCAAAGGTCTGCGCTTTCCAGCGGGCAAAGGCCTCGGCCTCGTAAAAGCTCACGTGGCAGACCGGCTCGGCCGGGTCGATCGCCCGCCCCCCCACCAGCGTCCAGAGCCACCACTGGCCGCCGAGGCGTTCCCAGTACAGCGGACCGTTCCACTCTTCCGCCTGCACGCGGGCCCAGCCATTGTCCAACCAGAGCAGCTGCCGCGCGTAGCCGCCGTCTTCGATAAACTCCAGATACTCGCCGTTGGTCACCAGACGATTCTGGAACGCAAACGGCGGGAGATAGTAGCGGTGCACCGGCAGTTCGTTATCCCAGCACCAACCGCCTTCGAGGTTGCCGAACTCCTGCAAGCCGCCCTCGAACGACAGCATCTCAACCTCGGAGGCCAACCGTTCGGAGACCGGCTCCTCGCCCTCCTCCGCCTCCCGATAGGGCCGGCGGAGCGGAAACGGATCTTGGGCCAGCGTGTATTTGATCTCTCCGTAGAAGAGTTCCTGGTGCTGCTGTTCGTGGTTCAGCCCCACGGTGAGCGTAAACGCGAAGTCGCTCCAGCGATCCTCTTCGACCCGAGGAATCAACTCTTCCATGCGCCGATCGACCGACTCGCGGTAGCGGTAGACCTCCTCGGTCGTGGGCCGGGTGAGCATACCGCGGCGACAGCGGGACACGCGGGGCCCCAGCGAGGCATAGTAGGAGTTCAGCACGAAATCGTAGTCTTCGTCCTCCGCGAGGAGCTCACCGTCGAACGGTTCGAGCAGATTGCGCACGTAGAACCAACTGGTGTGCCCCAGGTTCCACCATGGCGGGCTGACCTCCTCGATCGGCTGAATCCGAAAGGCCTCCGGCGCCAACGGCTCGCACATCCGGATGCTCGCGCGGCGCACCGCCCGATAGCGATCCAGCATCACCTCGCGGCTCGTCGCGGATTCGACCGATTGCACGGCGGTAGGGAGCCGGTCCATGACGCGGCCTCAATCGGGTCCAAGGGGGAGCAGGGCCTCAAGACGCGGGAGGACAAGCGTCCTCGCCACTATTCTTCTGGCGGAATCCCCTCCCGACAAGACCGCAGGGCATCAGGAATAACCCCACCCCTACTCCCCAGCGTTGTGGGAGACCAATTCGAGATCGAAGACGAGCGTCACGCCGGCCAGGGGATGATTGGCGTCGATCTTCGCCACCTCCTCATCTTCGTTGATCTCGCGGACCCACACCGGGATCTCCTGCTCATCATGGACGAGACGCAACTGGTCGCCTTCCTGAACGCCTTCGGGCAGATTGTCCAGAGGCACCGACTGCTCCAGCGCCGGGTTGCGGTCGCCATAGCCTTGTTCGGGTGGAATGGTGACAGTCTTCTTCTCGCCGTTGGCCATCCCCACGACCGCGTCACTCACCCCCTGAATCACTTCGTTACTGCCGGCGACGAATTCCAGCGGCTCACGGTCTTCAGAGCTATCGAACACGGTGCCATCGGTGTAGCGACCGGTGTAATGGACCCGAACCACCTCACCGCGTGAGACCTGAGTCATGACTCTCCCCTTCCTTTCGTTGGACTGCTCAAAATAGCAGCCTGGCTTGGACAGCGGAACAAGAAATTCCTACGCAGTCCGGACGGGGAAGTCAAACCCATCCAGAGAGCCATGAGGATCTACCCAGGCGGTACTAGAAATCGCGAAGGACCACCCGGGAATGATTATGGCCGCAGTCAGGATAGCCGACGGTTTACTGATCGACAACACCAAAGGGCCCCCCGAGGAAATAATGGTTCATCGGGCGGATACTCCCCTCGACCAGGCTAAGAAGTTGACGTACATTGATCCCGACTTCGGATACAAGGTGCACGCGGAATGGACTCCATCGCAGTCATGCAAAGCCCGCCCGGGGCCGAGACGGTGATCGACGGGCGGCCTTATCTCTACTTCGGCGGGACCGGATACCTGGGGCTTCAGGGGCATCCGGAGGTGATCCGCGTGGCTTGCGAGGCCGCTCAGCGATACGGCATCGGGTCGGCCACCGCGCGCTCCGGGTTCGGCAACACGCCGCCGGTACTGGAGTTGGAGCATCAAGCCGCTTTGTTCCTCGACATGGAAGACGCCTTCCACGTGATGTCGGGCTACGTGGCCAACCACGTGCTGGTGCTCGCGCTGGAGGGCTGCTTCGAAGCGATCTTCGTCGACGAGTTGGCCCACTACTGCATCCGGGAAGCCGCCCGGCTGAGCGGCCGGCCGGTCCACACGTTCCACCATCGCGATCCCGAAGATCTGCGCCGCAACTTGCAGCGACATCTCCCGCCACAAGGCCGACCGCTGGTCATGACCGACGGCGTGTTCGCCGCCCTGGGCCGAATCGCCCCGGTCTGGGAGTATCGCCACGTGCTGGCGGAATACCCCCGAGCGATCCTGGCGGTCGACGACGCCCATGGCCTCGGCGTGCTGGGCAAAGAGGGACGCGGAACCTTCGACTATGTCGGACTACAAAAATCCGTCAACGCCTCGCTCCCCAGTCGTTCGGCCTTGTATGGCGACCTCCACCTCCTGTCTTGCGGCACGCTGAGCAAGGCGGTGGGCGGATTCGGCGGGATCGTGCCCGGCAGCCGAACGGTCGTCGAGCGGCTGAAAGCCTCCTCGCCCTATTACAGCGGCGCCAGCGCCACGCCGGTCCCCGTGGCGGCGGCCTCGGCCCGGGCCCTGCAACTGATGCGCACTCACCCCGAGTGGCGACAGCAGCTTTGGGAGAATGTGCGGATGGTCAAGACGGGACTGCGCGAGATGGGGCTCAACGTCGGCGCCACGCCTGTGCCGATCCTCGCCCTGGCCCTCGGCTCGGCCGACAACATGCAGCGGATCCACCGCCAGTTGATGGAGCGTGGCATTCTGATCCCCTACATGCCGACCTACTCCGGCCTGGGGCCCGCGGGAGCCCTGCGTCTGGCGGTCTTCGCCACCCACACCGAGGCGATGATCCGCCGGCTGCTCGAGGAACTCGGCCGGCTGCTTTGACGCCCCGGTCACACCCTCCAGGCAAGCAGTGGCACACGACGTATGGATCCCCCTCGGCCTCACCCGATGGCCGTACGGACATTGACCCCATACCACTCGCGAAACACGCCATACGCCCGGGCGTAGTCCGCTTCGCGGTCGACGGGTTCAAGCGGCGGACAAAACGTCTTGGTCACCCGCGTTCGTCCGCCGTCGATCGGCCAGGCAACCTCCAGACGCCCGCGGCCGTTCCATCGACGCCGGGCGTGGAGCAACTCCCCGGCCCCGGGATTGCGACGGAGCGTGTTGGGCACGTGCCGGCCTGCCGCATCGTATTCGTCGATCCGCTCATAGGCTCGCATCACGGGAAACTGGACGCGGTAGATCGTCACCAGTTCGTCCAACGTCAATCCCAAGGCCAAGGCCACAAGCACGTCGATCTCCAGCAAGGCTTGGCGCCGGGCAAACTCGCTTCGAAGCGGTGTCTGCCACTGCCAACCGTTCGGATCCAGGCCGCCCCAAGGTAACTCGTACTCGTCTGAAAGCCGCGGATCGGTACTGGTCCAAGCCTCGTCGCGGATCGAGTCGCCGGCCGTCTCCGTCCAGAGTGCCGCATAATGCAAGGTCAGGCAGTTGAGTCGCAAGGCACGATGGATCAACGGCGTAAGCCACGGGCCGTCGACGATCGGGAGCATGCCGGCCACGTCGGCGCGGAAGTCGGTCTTGCCCGTCAGCCGCACGAGGAAGTCCAACACGATCGAGCAGCTTGCCGCCGCCAGGGCGAGCATCGTGCGAGGATCGGCGAAGGTGATCGAGTAGACCGCGTCGATATGGGTGCAGCCAGGGGGGAGAATGCAGGAGATCAAGGTCCGCTCCACGCCCGGGTTGCCGCGGCGCCGCTGGGCATAGCGATACCGGGCGGTCAGCGGTGGCCCGCCCTCCTTGGGCCAGCGGGCGATCGACGCCGCGAACGCCGAGCGGTCGCCCTGCCCGTCGCCCGGCCGGTAGACGGCCCGGGGAAGATAGTCGGCTGGGATTTCCGTCAGATCGATCGGGTCGTAGTGGTTCTTTTCGGTGCACCGAAAGCGGGCCGTCTTGGCCAACGGGTTCGCCACGGAGAAATGCGGCCCGGATACGACCCACTCGGCCGGCGACTGCGGCTGAAAGCTGGGATGATCCTGGCGTGTGATCCGGCCGTCGCGTTGGGCATACGCCTCGTCGAACATCACCGTGGGCTTGAACGTCTCCGGCCGATCGCCCAGGCGACGCCCCATCCGGGCGAAACGCCGAAGCACGGCGAGGATCTCCTGGCTGTGCACCTGCGGCAGCCGGGCGTGGAGCGCCGACGTGCCCTTCTCTTCGAACAGCCGGGCGAACACGGCCAGTTCCTTGCGAGTCACCCGGATCGTTCGACTCGCATGCCCGCGGGTTTCCCAGTCGCCGCTTTCGGTCTTGATCCCAGGCACGGGCTCGTCCGGCTTTCCGGGCGTTCGGCACGCGGCGATCGTCTCCGGAATAAAGAGGTTCGCGAGACTGGCGAAGCGTGGCTCGCCCGCTCGACCGCGGAAGATATTGAGGCTAAACGCCTCGGGATGGCCCACGTCGGCAAAGAGCATCCGTTCGTTCTTGAACTGATAGTGGGCCACCAGACGACGGTAGTAGGCCTCGCGAAACCGTCCGCCCATGGGATCGTCAAAAGCGTTCTCCTGATGCAGCAAGCCGCCGACGCCCGATTCGCTCAACAGCTGCCACGAGCGGATGATGAAGCTTTTGTAGAGATTGGTCTGGATTCCGGCCAATTCGGGATAGAGGCGTCGCGATTTGAGCATCGCCGTCATTCCCAGCAACCGGCGAGCCTGGTCAGTATCCTGGGCCGTGCTCGGCTGGAACACTTTCCACCAAGGCGGATTGCCCACGATCAGGTCGAATCCCGGCCGCTCGGCCTGGGGCCCGAGGATTTCGGGAAAAACCAGTTCCCAGTGGAAGAACTGCTCCTCAGCCGCCAGTTGCCGCACTGCGGCAAGCCAGGGTAGCCCATCGAGCAGCGACTGCACTTCCTCCGCATCGCCTTCGAGCAGACGACGCGCCGTGGCCAACCACGTGCTTCGCTCGGGCAGTTCCGCCGCACGCTCCAGCGGCCAGAACCACAACGCACACCAGGCGTCCATCACCAGTTTGAGCCGCTGGCAGATCCGAGCCGGGGCGTGCCGCCCCGGCTCGGATTGTTGCGAAAGGACGGCAATCCGCTCGTGGTGATGCTGCTGCCAAAGGCGGTCGATCAACCGACTGAGAGCAACCGCCTCCTGGCATTCGGCCGGGGTCCAGGGCGGCTTGACCTGCGTTTTGATCCAGGCCATCGCTCCGCGACAAGCCTCGGGATGGAGGGCACGGAGTTGCCGGTCTTGGACGGCGGGGAACATCTCGTCGTCGAACACGAGGAAGTGGTAGACGTGCCCCCTGCCCCGCGGCCGACCTGGCAGGAGGTGCTGCGGCAGATCGCTGCGCACGCCCGCATGCCGACCGGCGATGAGTTGCTCGACCGACCAGACGGCCCGGCGTGCGCCGAGAAGGCTGTTGCCGGTGTGCAAACGCAAGGACAAGTCCGGAATCACGTCCGGCCAAAGTGCCTCCGATCCCCGACCGAGCGACAGGCAGCTTAGCTCAACGGCCGCGCGGTTCAAGTCCACGCCATAGACGTTGTGCGTGGCCAGGTGCTGCTTCACGCGGCGATGCGCAGCCTGATAGGCAGCCGAGTCGAGCATCATCGGCCGTTGCGTTTGGCAAGCAAGATAGCGATGGGCCAGCTGGTCGATCGCCTCGTCCAAGAACGCCCCGCTCCCCATGGCCGGCTCGCAGATCGAAAGCTGCAGGATTCGGTCGGCCGCCTGCGGCTGGTCGGAGGAAAGCAGTTCCCGCAGGGTTTCGTCGACCAGGCAGCGGGCCAGTACGCTGGGCGTGTAGTAGCTGGCGGTCTGGCGGCGGTCAGCCCCCGAGGCGGCCAACACCAGGGCTTCGTCCGCGCGGAGTCTCGAGGCCATGCCGGAATCATACCCAGCGCGGGGGCCGAGACAAGTCGCCCGAGGTGCCCTCCCCAATCGCCGCCTCTCCCCCCTTCCAAT
>JBDKTH010000442.1:0-3534 GCA_039680305.1 Thermoguttaceae bacterium
GGCCGCGTAGGTGGCGAGCACTTCGTGGAGCGAAACCCCGCCCAGCGGCAAGCAGAGCATCACGATCGGCAGCGAGCAAAAAACCAGCACCGCCAGGTGCGAGAGCGAGGCAAACAGTTTCCCCAGCACGATCGCTCCCGGGAGCATCGGGCTGGCCAAGAGCATCTCGTACGTCTTTCGCTCTTTCTCGCCGGTAATCGCCCCGGCGGCAAAGCTCGGGGCCATCAGCGACATCAGCACGTACTGCCCCAGGAAGAACATGTTAATCAGCCGCTTGGCCTCTTCCGGGCTGGTCGTCAGGTCCAGCCGCTGCTCGGACGGCCAGGCCACGTACACCACCACGCCCAAGAGCGCCACGTAGAAAAGCAACAAGAGAAACGCCCGGTGCATCCGCAGATTCACCAGCAGTTCCCGCTGCAGCACGGAATTCTCAACGATGTACATCGGTCGTGGATAGTGAATGGTGGGTCGTGGATCATCTCAAGCCGCAAGCGGCTTAGCCTTCGTCATTCTGCATTCATCATTCATCATTCATCATTTCTCTTCACGCCACCGCGCCCTTGGTGACCAGCATGAACACGTCTTCCAGGGTCGGCTCCTTGTCGGCAAAGGAAAGCATGCGCGCGCCCTCGGTCATCAGCCGGGTCATCAGGTCGGCGACTTGCTGATCCTCGGCGGCCAGTTCGACGGTCACCCGATTGCCGTCGATCTCGATATCCCGGGTTTCCGGCAGGCTGCGGATGATCGACAGGCCGACCTCCATCTTCTCGAGGAACCGGATCACGATGATTCGGTTGCGGTGGATCCGCCGGTAGACGTCGTCGATCGGGCCGTGCATCAGGAGCTTGCCACGTTCGATGATGCCGATCGACGTGCAGCAGTCGGCCAATTCGGTGAGGATGTGGCTGGAGATGAGGATCGTCTTGCCCATGCGGCGGAGTTCTTTGAGCAAGGCCTTCACCTCGACGCGAGCCCGGGGATCCAGGCCACTGGCCGGCTCGTCGAGGATCAACACCGGCGGATCGTGAACCAGGGTCTTGGCCAGGCAGAGCCGCTGCTTCATCCCTCGCGACAGCCCGTTGACGAAGTCGTTGCGTTTGCCGGTCAGGTCGAGCAGTTCCAGCACGTCGCCGATCACCTGCTTGCGCCGGGGGCGGGGGATCTGGTAGGCCACGGCGAAGAAGTCCAAAAACTCCCAGACCCGCATCCCGTCGTAGACGCCGAAACTATCGGGCATGTAGCCGATGCTGCGACGCACGGACAACGGCTCGCGAGTGACGCTGTGCCCATTGACGATCCCTTCCCCGGAGGTCGCCTTGAGGAGCGTGGCCAGGAAGCGGATCGTCGTGCTCTTGCCGGCGCCGTTGGGGCCAATGAAGCCGAACATCTCGCCCGGCTCGATCTTCAGGTTCAGGTGGTCGACCGCGACCAGGTCGCCGTAGCGTTTGGTGAACTCAATCAGCTCGATCATGACGGGTGATGATGAATTGGTGTCCGGATAAGAGTAACGGGGCTCTCAGGGGAGTGGCGAGGAGACGGCCCTCATGCTCACTGCGGGCCTCTCCCCGACGTCCTCGCGGGTGTTCACGTCGGGACGCGGCTCGCGCCCGGGGCCGTGCTCCAGGTTGGCAACGATCAACACCGCATATTTTGCCTGGGGAGCGGCCGGAGAGATCTCCAGGCCGGCGATCCCTTCGTTGGACCACCCGACCAGACGGGTCTGGCCCGGCGCAAGCTCTCGGGAGTCTTCGGCCAGGGCCAACATGCGATGAAGATCGACTTCTTTCGGCAGGAGACCTTCGCCGTTGGCGAGCGTTTGGCGTCGCTCGTCCACCCAGCGGGCGTCGTTCGGCTCTGCTTTCGGCGGGGTGGTGAACTCCAACGGAGCTGACTCGCCCGGCTTGAGCGTGCCGAGCCAGGCGATCTGCACGTTGCCACGTTCGTCCTTGCGCACGACACCGGCCCCGAACACGGTGAAGGGGGTGCGGTTGACGACACGCGACTGCCCCTGCGAGGTCCGCATCAGGGTTATCGGGCCGTCCAGGTCGACCATCTGTTCGCAGTGGACCAGTCCGGTGGAATTCGACGCGATGGAAAACCCTGCCAGGCTGACGTCGCTGCCGTAGACGTACTTGAGCGGCGTGAGCCCCTGACCAGGCAGAAGGCGGAATTTGTCGGGGGAGCCGACCGTGGGGAACGGCTGCACCTGGGTGCCGAGATCCTTGGCGCGGAACTCGTACTGGGTCGTCAGCGACGTGTAGAGGGCATTGTACCGGGTCACGTGGGCCCGTGGGTAATCGCCCTGGAGTTCGACCACGGCGACCTCCGTCATCGAACGCGCGAAGCCAATGTCCAGGCGAGCCAGGCGGATCACGACGACCGTGCAGACGATTGCAATCACCGGGGCCGCCGCCCAAGCCCACTCCACACGCCCCATCAACCGGAACAGGAGCCAGTTGATCGGCACCAGGACCAGCAGGTAACCGCCGACAACCCAGAGGACGAAACTCCGATGCGGCACCTCGATCCGTGCGGCGGTCTGGAGACTTTCCCGAGCGGCGTTGGCGACCGCATTGAAGTCGTTCCAGGAACCGACATCGGAGTAAAAGGTCTCCGGCAACTGGGTCTCGGAGCCAAAGTCCAGGCCGACCATCTGATCGGATTGGAAGAAGAGCGACTTGCGGCCGGTGTCACGGGTGAAGTAGAGCAGGTTCGAGACGCGACGGGGATCGTACTGGAGTTGCGGTTGGTCGGCCCAGGTGACCGCCGCACCGTGCTGGTCGACGAAGTACTTTCGGGGTGGACGGCCGAGGAGGCAGGCATTGATGAACTGATCAAAGCTGGGCCAATTGCGCAATTCGCGTTCACTCAGCCGGAATGCCGAGACGACCACTCGTCCCCGGCCCGCGCGTCGCTGGACCAGCAGTCCCCCGGTGCCAGGGACTTCGCTTGCTTGAGGCGTCAGCTTCAGGTTGATGCCCGACCAGGGCCGGACCAGGCTCAACCGTGAAGCGTGGCCACCGCGGGTCGGCACGGTCCAGCGGGCGTTGATCGGCGCGAGGTCGGCCTCGGTGAGGTCTCGTTTGCCTTCGGTCGTGGCCGGCAGGTAGGGATCGAGGAAGCTGTGCCGTAGACTGTCGAGACTGTCGGGGCCGCTGACAATCAGCTGCCCACCCCAGTGGAGCCAATCCAACAGGGCCAACTTCTGATCGAGGGTCAACTTCTCCGGATCGGCATCATCCCAAAGGAGATAGGCGATGCTTGTCCAGAACAATCCATACGACGGGAGGGTGCTCGGCTGCGTCCCTTCCAGCAGGACGACCTGGTAATAGCCGTGTTCCTCGCTGCTGAGGCTCATATTGCTGGGCATTCGCACCGAGTCGATCGTCTTCAGGAACGTATAGCTCCCCGGCGTCCGCGCCAGGACCGCGAAATGGTACTGGTAGCCGGGCATCAGCGAGACCAGTTGGCTGGCCTCTTCGCCTCCCCGGCCGCCTTTGCGGATGGTGATTCGATAGGAGAGCAACGACTGCC
>JBDKTH010000340.1:0-3411 GCA_039680305.1 Thermoguttaceae bacterium
CCGGGGCGCAAGAGGCGAAGCCCCGGATGAAGCTCGGCGCGTACTACTTCGCCGGTTGGGCAGGCAAGTGCGCCTTCGACGACGGCAAGCCGGAGAACGCCTGGGCCAAGGGGATGCCGACGCACTACACCAAGAAGCTGGCCACGGAGTTTGCCGGCCGCACGCCGCTCTGGGGATGGCGAGACGACACGCAGGAGTTGATGGAGCGTCAGATCGACCTCGCCGCGGATCATGGCGTGGCGTTCTTCTCGTTCTGCTGGTACTGGCACGACAACAAGGGCCCGATCAACGTCAAGGCCATCGACGACGACTCGAAGCACCTGCCGATGCGTCTGTTCATGCAGGCGAAGAACAACAACCGGATGGAGTTTTGCCTGTTGGTGGCAAATCACGGCGGGTTTGAGATCGTCGGGCCAGAGGCCTGGAAGCAGGCCGCCGATCATTGGATGACGCTGTTCAAGCATCCGCGTTACTTGCGAGTGGAAGGCAAGCCGCTCTTGGTGATCTTCTCGCCGCGTGGAAGCAACGCGGAAGGGCTGGCCTATCTGCAGGAGGCGGCTCGCAAGGCAGGGCTGCCGGGCGTAGCGGTCGCGTGCTGTGGCGACGGCAAGCCCGAAGACGGTTATTCGATCCGCAGCCGCTACAACGCCATCCCGGGATGGGGGAAGTCGGAAAAGCACCCGTACCAGGACCTGGTCGACGCCCATGTGCGCACCTGGAGCGGCACGCCCGAGCAGCCGTGCATCCCCGTGGCGACGGTGGGCTGGGACCGGCGGCCCTGGGAAGGTCCCGGCGGCCTGGGGCCGAACGGATCGACGGTCTCCTGGTATTTCGAGGGGAACACGCCCGAGGCATTCCGCGGTTTCCTCCAGAGCATGGCGAAGTGGATCGAGACGCATCCCGAACAGACGACCAAGGATCGCCTGGCCCTGGTCTATGCCTGGAACGAGATCGGCGAAGGCGGCTGGCTCGTGCCGTGCCGGGACGACCCGAACGGTGAGTATCTGAAAGTCATCCGACGCGTTGTGCTCGGCAAGTAAGGAAAGCCGAAAGAATCTTCAAGGAATCCCTGTCATGAAGTGCTCGCTTCTTGTCGTTGCATTGTCTCTCCTCGTCTCCACCGCCGCGGCCGCCGATCCGCTACACTTCTTCGTGGCCCCCCAGGGCAACGACCAGTGGTCGGGCAAGCGGAGCGAGGCCGATGCGGCCCGGACCGATGGGCCGTGGGCCACGCTCGAACGTGCCCGGGACGAGATTCGCAAGATCAAGAAAGCGGGTCTGCCAAGCGGCGGAATCGTTGTCGAACTGCTGGGCGGTCGCTACGAGCTGGCCAAACCGCTGGAGCTGACCGCCGAGGATTCCGGGACGGCTCAATCGCCGATCGTCTATCGCGCCCGGCCGGGAGACGAAGTCCGCCTGAGCGGCGGCCGGGTTATCTCGGATTGGAAGCCCGTCACCGACCCTGCGATCCTCGATCGCCTGGATCCTCTCGCACGAGGCAAGGTCTTTCAAACCGATCTCCGAGCCCAGGGGATCACGGAGTACGGCGATTTGGGATTGGACGCAGAGGCCGAGATCCAGACGCGGTTGGCAAGAGCCGACGGTCAGGGCGAGTACACGATGGGCGACGCAGCCGCCACGGCCGGGCGCAAGGCCAAGGCGCGGCTGGAGGTCTTCTGTGACGAAAAGCCAATGCCGCTATCCCGCTGGCCCAACGAAGGGTTCATCACGATCGACGAGGTCCTCGGAACGAGCGAGGTGAATGTCCGCGGCGTCAAGGGGTGCAAGGAAGGGATTTTTCGATACGAGGGCGACCGTCCGAGTCGCTGGGTGAAAGAGAAGGACCCTTGGGTCCTGGGTTACTGGTTCCGGGATTGGGCCGAACAGCGCCACAAGATCAAGTCCCTCGACGCCCAACAGCGGATCATCTCCGTGGATCCCCCGTACCACGGCTACGGCTACCGGAAGGGGCAATGGTTCTGCGGGTTCAACCTCCTTGCGGAAATCGACATGCCGGGCGAATGGTATCTCGATCGGGAGACGGGGATCCTCTACTTCTGGCCGCCGGAGGCCATCGACCGGAGCCGCATCGAAGTCTCCATGGCCTCGGCGCTGATCCGGATGACCGACGTCGCCCACGTCACGCTTCGCGGATTGCTCTTCGAAGCGGCACGAGGAACGGCCGTGACGATCAAGCAGGGCCAGCGGTGCCAGGTCGTCGGCTGCCGCTTCCGCAATCTGGGGAACCACGCCGTGACGATCGCCGACGGCAACGACAGCGGCGTCGTCGGCTGCGATATGGAGGGGATGGGAGGCGGCGGGATCTATCTCGTCGGCGGCGACCGGAAGACGCTCACGCCGGCCGGGCACTATGCCGAGAACAACCATATCCATCACTACGGCCGGTGGGACCGCATGTATCGGCCGGGCATCATGATCAGCGGCGTGGGAATCCGCGTCTCGCACAACCTGATCCACGACGCCCCGCACTCGGCGATCCTCTTCGGCGGCAACGACCACCTGATCGAGTTCAACGAGATCCACAGCGTCTGCCAGGAGTCGCACGACTGCGGCGCCATCTACTCGGGCCGAAGTTGGACCCTGCGCGGCAATGTGATCCAGTACAACTACATTCATCATCTGTGCGGCCACGCCGGAGGCCCCTGCAACGGGGTCTATCTCGACGATCTGTTTTCCTCGGCCATCGTCCAGGGCAATGTCTTCTACCAGGTCCTGCGTCCCGTGTTTCTCGGCGGTGGGCGGGATAACACGGTCCAGAACAACGTGTTCGTCGACTGCCCCAAAGCCATGCACCTCGACGCCCGCGCGCTGGGCTGGTGCGGGCCGCATGCCGATGGACGGATCAAGGAGGCCGTGGAGAAAGGGACGATCGCCGGGATTCGCTACAAGGAGCCCCCGTATAGCACGCGTTATCCGCAACTGGTCAACCTGATCGACGACGAGCCAAAGTCGCCCAAGGGCAACGTCGTGCGTCGCAACATCTTCTGGCAAGGCCAGGCCGAGAACCTGCGCCGCGTGGCTCGCGGCGAGGAACTGAAGGACACGTGGTGGAACGACATCGAGCCCCGGGTCCGGCCGTTGGTGAAGCTCGAAGACAACCTGATCAACGTGGATCCCAGGTTCGTCAACGAGAAGGCCGGCAACTTTCAACTCCGCGAAGACTCGCCCGCCTGGAAACTCGGCTTCCAGCGAATCCCGGTCGAGAAGATCGGCCTCTACGAGGATGACCGCCGCGCGACGTGGCCCGTCATGCATGAGGTCCGGCCCATGCCGCAGCCTCGGTGACGAGGCGGCTCGTTGATTGCTGCCCAGGTTGTCAACATCGCGATCGACCGGCGGTGTTCCACTGCTTGCCTGGAGGGCAAGCAGCGGCACACGTGCAGCCCGAAA